>NZ_LSMM01000034.1:0-54781 GCF_001566815.1 Marinobacter sp. Hex_13 | reverse complement strand
CATGTTGCTGGGCTGGGTTGGAGGTTTGCCGCTGTTTGTGGCGGGTCTGTCCCTGGTTCATGGCGTTGTCGGTCGTAAGAATCTGAGTGGTCAGTGGTTGGTGCTGTTCTACCTGGCGCTGGTACTGCTTGGTCCAAGCCTGATGATTCTGTTGGTAGTTCTGGCTTTTGTGGATAGCTGGCTGGATATCCGGAGGCGAATGAAGCCCTCCGGCCCGGCTGAATAAAGCACGAAGAGGTTAACGAGATGGATGTTATTCTGCTCGAAAAAGTAGCAAACCTTGGTTCACTGGGTGACAAGGTCAAGGTAAAGGCCGGTTACGGTCGTAATTTTCTGCTGCCTTATGGCAAGGCTGTTGCGGCAACCGCTGACAACCTGAAAGCGTTCGAAGAGCGCCGTGCAGAGCTGGAAAAAGCGGCAGCTGAGAAGCTGTCTGCAGCTCAGGCTCGTGGCGAAGCTCTGGAAGGCGCCTCAGTCACCATTACCTCCAAGGCTGGTGAAGAAGGCAAGCTGTTCGGCTCCATCGGTGTGCGTGACATCGCAGATGCGATTACCGCCACCGGTACCGACGTTGAGAAAAGTGAAGTTCGTCTGCCCGAAGGCCCGCTCCGCGTGGTTGGCGAGTACGAAATCGAGCTTCAGCTGCACTCTGACGTAACCGTTCACATTAACCTGGCTGTTGTGGCCGAGTAAATTGACGGTTTAGTCTGAACATCGGGTTACTACCCGGTGCAGCCATACAGGCCCGGAATCCACTCAGGTGGATTCCGGGCCTGTTGCTTTCTGGTGTATGATTTGTGTTTTCCGTAGCTCTCCCATCGCATCGACAATCCCCGTAAACTGTCACGGATGTGATGCCCAGACGAAGACGTTTCCATGGCCAACCCGAATTTCAAACCGGTAAACAGCGACCCTGAGACCAGCCGAATCAAGGTTCCACCTCATTCCGTGGAGGCCGAACAGGCGGTGCTTGGTGGCCTGATGCTGGACAACCGCCGATTTGATGAAATCTCGGAGATCATTTCCGCTGGCGACTTTTACCGCCAGGATCACCGCCTCATTTTTGGTGCTGCCGAGCGACTGGCGGGCGAAAGCGAACCGCTTGATGTTGTCACGCTGACCGAATTCCTGGAGCGTGCTGGTGATATCGAAGACGCGGGTGGGCTTTCCTACCTGGCAGAGCTGGCCGAGAAGACACCCGGTGCCGCCAATATCCGCGCCTATGCCGAGATTGTGCGGGAGCGCTCTATTCTGCGACAACTGGTGCAGGTGTCCGGCGAGATATCCGATTCGGCGTTTAACCCCCAGGGCCGGAACAGCAACGAGATCCTGGATGAAGCCGAGCGTAACGTCTTCCAGATCGCCGAATCGCGGGTCAAGGAAGGCTCCGGCCCCCAGGCCATCAACCCGATTCTCACCAAGGCCCTCAGTCGCATTGAGGAGCTGTTCGAGTCCGGCGAGACTACAACGGGTCTGACTACGGGCTTCAAGGACCTGGACGAGTGGACGTCGGGGATGCAGCCCTCGGATCTGTTGATCGTGGCGGGGCGACCGTCCATGGGTAAAACCACCTTTGCCATGAACATCGTCGAGAACGCCTTGATAAGCACCGGCGCGCCGATTCTGGTGTTCAGTATGGAAATGCCGGCGGATGCGCTGGTCATGCGTATGTTGTCGTCATTAGGGCGTATTGATCAGAGCCGGATTCGTAGCGGTAAGCTTGAAGAGGACGACTGGCCCAGGCTGACATCCGCGGTGAGTCTGCTGAAAGACAAGCCGCTTTATATCGACGACACGCCTGGTCTGAGCCCAACCGAAATGCGTTCCCGGGCTCGTCGTATTGCCCGGGAGAACGAAGGCAAGCTCGGCCTGATCATGGTCGATTACCTCCAGTTGATGCGGGTGCCCGGCAACACCGAGGGCCGGACCGCCGAGATTTCCGAGATCTCCCGTTCCCTGAAAGGGATCGCCAAGGAGCTCAGCTGCCCGGTCGTGGCGCTTTCGCAGCTGAACCGGAGCCTGGAGCAGCGGCCGAACAAGCGCCCGGTCAACTCGGACCTGCGGGAATCCGGTGCGATCGAGCAGGACGCGGACGTCATCATGTTTGTCTATCGGGATGAGGTCTACAACGAAGACACCTCCGACAAGGGCATTGCCGAAATCATCATCGGTAAGCAACGTAACGGCCCCATTGGCACTGTGCGACTGGCCTTCATCGGCAAGTACACCAAGTTCGAGGATCTGGCCCACGGCGATTACGGCGGGGATTATTAATGCCACGGAAGACCCTTGCCCGTATTGATACCCGTGCACTCCGCCACAACTATCGCCTCGCCTGTCGGCTGGCCAGCCCGGCCCGGGCGATGGCCGTTATCAAGGCCGATGGCTATGGCCATGGCATCCGTGAAGTCGCACGGGCCCTGGCGAGCGATGCACCCAAATTTGCCGTTGCCTGTCTGGAAGAAGCCCTGGCGATCCGTGAGGCCGGTGTTGACCATCCTGTGGTGTTGTTGCAGGGCATGCACAGTGCCGAGGACGTCGCGATGTGTGTTCGCGAAGGTTTTGAAGTGGTGGTCCACAGTCATTATCAGTTGGACTGGCTGGAGCAGGCTGGTGGGACGCCGACGGTCTGGGTAAAAGTGAATACCGGCATGAATCGGCTTGGTTTCGCGCCGAGCGCACTGGCCGATGTTATGGCACGACTGGGTACCATTGCCGCGGCGGAGAAGGTGGCGGGTTTCGTAACGCACTTTGCCTGTGCGGATGATATCTCCGGCGATGACACGGACCAGCAGACGCGGATATTCAGTGAAGCCGTGGTGGACTGGCCAAAACTTGAGAAAAGCGCGTCCAATTCCGCCGCCCATTTTCTTCCTGCCCAGCCGTCGTTCGACTGGACCCGTCCCGGCATCATGCTTTATGGCGCCTCCCCGACCTTGGGCAAGACTGGCCCGGAGCTGGGACTGGAAGCGGTAATGACACTGGAAGCCCCTTTAACCGCCGTGCGAACGCTACAACCGGGAGAGTCCGTGGGCTATGGCTACAGCTGGACCGCGACTCAGGAAACACGAATGGGGATTGTGGCCATTGGCTATGGTGATGGCTATCCTCGCCATGCCGGCACGGGCACTCCGGCGTGGGTCGGCGGTAACCGCATACGCCTGATTGGCAGGGTGTCCATGGACATGCTGGCCGTGGACCTGACGGGCGCCCCTGACGCCTGTCCTGGCGACCCTGTGGAGCTCTGGGGGCGGCATGTCAGTGTGGATGAAGTGGCGCAACACGCCGGTACCATTGGCTACGAACTGCTAACGGGTATTACAGCCCGGGTGCCCAGGCTGTACGAGGATTCGGGCAACACCGCAGCAGGGTAGGTGATCAGGAAGCGGGTTCCGGCTCGTGGATGATTTCCTCGATGAAGTCGAGAATCGCGGCCAGGCTGCGGTCGTCCAGTTTCTTCAGGACTTTGTGGACGACCATCTTGCTGCCTTTGAGCATGCTGCCGATGCCCATTCTGGCCATACCCATCAGCATGCTGCTGGCATTCAGCCGGCGCAGGGGTTCCAGGAAAAAGAAATCCAGACCGTTGTCGGTCATCTCGACAATCAGTTCGAACAGTTTGTCGATGGCTATCTTGTCCGCCTTTCCCCGCTCCCGGAGCTCATTGACGGTATAAAGTGCGCGGGTGCGGAGCTCATCCGGGATGGGGGCAACGATATGGCTTTGTTGTTTCAGCATGTAGGATCCTGTTGTTGTATGCTCGTCAGGTCTGCTCAGTACTCCGACACGTATTCTATGGGGTGTACATCGCGTGCCATTGGCTCGAACGGTATCGGGTGCCCGTCATATCAGTGATATCCCGTGCACGCGTTCCAACAAGCTGTGGGAACGATTACAGTGTGGTAAAGACTTACAGCAGCATACCGATAAAGTGGCAACGGTATTGTTACCCGTTGCGAAGATAGAAACCGGAGGCGATGAGCGCTCGTGCACGTTCTTGTAGTTCATGATTATGGCCCATTGGGGCGGGTATTGCTGGAGCGTTTAAGGAATACCTCGCTCCATGTCAGCCCGTTGCTGATCAGCGAGCTTGAAACCGCGGATCTTTCGGCGCTGGAAGGCTGGGTTCCCGACGACACTGATCTGATCGTGAACGCGCTTTGGCTTGCGGACCCTGAAAGTGCGGAAAAGAACCCCGAGTTGGCCCACAAGGCGTCGTTTTCGTTGCCTGTGGCACTGGCTGAGCACGCCTGTGAGCACAATATCGCGTTGTTGCAGTTGTCGTCTTCATACGTGTTCGACGGCCGAAAGCAGAGTGCCTATATTGCCTCCAATCCCGGTCAGCCCTGTAACGAGCTGGGTAACTGGCAGTGGGAATGCGAACAGGCGCTGAGAACGTTGTTGCCGCGGCATATCATTCTGAGGACGGGCTGGAGCCTGGGGCGCTTTGTTCGCAAGGTGCAGTCCGTTGCCGCAGGGTCCGACACCATCAAGTTACCCGGTAAATGCCGTGGCCAACCTGTGACTGTCAGTGATCTTGCCCGGGTGATTACCGCGATTGTGCAGCAGATAGACTGTGGTGCGGAGGTGTGGGGCACCTATCAGTATGCCGGTGCGGAAGATATCTCTCTCTATGAGCTGGGGCTTGCAATCACCGGTTTGAGGGGTATTCCCGATGGTATCCGGGTGGTGGATGAAACGCCCGCATGGGCAACCCTGGAGCCCGCGAACGCCACCATGATCTGCACCAAGATCCGCAACACCTTTGGCGTCAAGCAGCTCCCGTGGCGTTCGGGGTTGGCCGAGGAGCTGGAGCTACTGTCCCTGAACGGCGGCAAGGAACTCACGGACGAGCCCACAAGCTAGGCTCGTCAGGAAGTCAGGCTTTTCCGAATACCAGCGAGGCATTGGTGCCGCCGAACCCGAAGCTGTTGGACATCACTGTATTCAGTGGCGCCGCTTTGGAATCAGGCCCCACAACCGGCATTCCGGCAATGGTGTCATCCAGGTTTGTCAGGTTTTTAGTGCCCGCAATAAATCCGTTCTGCAGCATGATCAGGGAATAGATCGCTTCATGAACACCCGATGCGCCCAAAGAGTGGCCGGATAGCGACTTTGTGGACGAAATCTGCGGCACTTTATCACCGAAGACGTTCCGTACCGCCTTCATCTCCGCCACATCGCCCACCGGCGTGCTGGTGCCGTGTGCATTGATGTAATCCACCGGTGTCTCAACCGTGGACAGCGCCTGTTGCATGCAACGCATGGCGCCTTCGCCAGAGGGGGCGACCATGTCGTGTCCGTCGGACGTGGCGCCATAACCGGTCAGCTCGGCAATAATGGGGGCACCGCGCTTGAGGGCATGCTCAAGCTCTTCCATTACCACCATGCCGCCACCCCCTGCGATAACGAATCCATCACGACCGGCGTCGAAGGGTCTGGATGCGGTTTCCGGGGCATCGTTATACTTGGTGGACAAGGCGCCCATGGCGTCGAACAGCATGGTCAGGCTCCAGTCCTCTTCCTCGCCACCGCCAGCGAATACAATGTCCTGCTTGCCAGACTGGATCTGCTCCGCGGCGTGGCCAATACAGTGGGCGCTGGTGGCGCAGGCGGACGACATGGAGTAATTCACGCCGCGAATTTTGAAGGCAGTGGCCAGGCAGGCCGAGACGGTACTGGTCATGATCCGTGGCACCATGTAGGGCCCGATGCGTTTGACACCTTTTTCACGCATGATGTCGACGGCCTCGACCTGGCTGGCGCTGGACGCGCCGCCGGAGCCGGCAATCAGGCCGGTACGGTCATTGGAGACCAGATCGTCTGTCAATCGTGAGGACGCAATGGCCTGCTCCATGGCGAGGTAGCTGTACATCGCCGACTGGCCCATGAAGCGTCGGGTTTTACGGTCGATGACCGACGTATCCACATCAACAGAACCTGCCACCTGGCTGCGGAAGCCCATGTCACGATAGGTTTCATTGAACCGGATGCCCGATTTGCCGGCCTTGAGGCTTTCCAGCACCGCATCCGTGGAGTTGCCGAGGCAGGAAACAATGCCCATTCCGGTAACTACAACCCGTCTCATACTTTCCTCCTTAGCAGGGCCTGCACCGCGAACCGGGCCGGTCCCCTCTGTCTCTGACTATAACCATCAGTCTAGGCGCTTTGGCGCTGCGGCGATATTTGACCTTGGTAAGGTGCAAGAAGAGGCCAGGCGAGCTGGCATAGCCGTTACGTACAAGGCTGCGATCATGGACGTTGGTAAGATGGCGTTTATCAACAATAACCCGAGGGAGATTCACCGTGCGTTCACTGTCTCAATTTCTGCATGACTACGGCGACAGCCATCAGAACACCGTCAACCAGTGGGTCCATATTGCCTGCGTTCCGGCAATCCTGATATCAACACTGGGATTGTTCTGGCTGATACCGGTAGGCAGTTGGCTTGGCCTTTCTGGCTCTGGGGCCTATTGGGTCAACGGCGCCACGATTCTCGCGGGCTTGTCGGGTATCGTCTATCTGCGTTTGTCGCTTTGGGTGTTCGTATTGATGGCGGGCTGGTTTGTACTGTCTTTGTGGGCCATACAGAGTGTGCTGGCCAGCGGTCTGTCCCTGTTCTGGACCAGCCTTGTGGTCTGGATCGTTGCCTGGGCGGTCCAGGTGGTCGGCCATAAAATTGAAGGCAAGAAGCCGTCGTTCGTGGAAGACCTTGTGTTCCTGCTGATCGGGCCGATCTTCGTTAGCATCGAGTTTGCGGCGAAGCTGGGCATACCGGTACCTTATGCCCAGGGTGGCCATGACGGTGGGCGCCAGCCTCAGAGTCACTGAACCAAGGCTGCTTGAGGTATGCTTGCAGGGAAATGCAGAGTTGAGTGACACCATGCAGGCACCGCCCTTCAAAACGCCAACGAGCGGTCAGGGCCACAAGGGCACCTTGTTTTTGTGGCAGGATCACTGGCAGGTACTCGGACAGTTGATGCCCAACCGCTCACACCGCCACATAAGCGCTTCCTTGCTGGTCGGGCTCGACAGTCCCTTTCGGCTGGCTGTGGACGGTGAATGGCGGGAAACCCGCGCCGCCATCGTAGCCCCTGACGTTCCCCAGGCACTGGAGCCTGGGGAGGCCAGAATCTGGAGCGTCCAGCTCGACCCCGACAGCGTTTACTGGCGGTCCCTGAAATCCGTTACGGCAGGCATGGCCTCCACGGATCTTTCGTTGACCGGTGTGGGTCTGCCTGATCCCGGGGCGACTGACTGCGAGGCCATGGCTTGCGCGCTGGCAAGAGTGATCTCTCAGAGCGGGCACGCGCCCGTTGCGCTGGACGACCGTATAGCGGGCATTTGCGGGAAGCTGAGGGCAGAACTGCCGGAACGCCTGGAACTGAACGCTCTGGCTCAAAGTGTCGGGCTGTCCTCGTCACGGCTGACGCATCTGTTTCGCCAGGAAACGGGCGTGCCGCTGCGCCGCTTTCTCCTGCACCTGAAGATCAACCGGGCATTGGCGTTCTGGAAACCGGGTATATCCGTCTCCCGGTTGGCGACAGAGGCCGGGTTCTACGACCAGCCCCATCTGGTTCGCACGGCACGTGATATGTTCGACGCACTGCCGTCCGCCTATGTGGCGGCGGGATGGTTCAACGTATGCCGTTGTGGTCTCGATGATCAGGCTTTGTCGGATTTCTCGCGTTGACGTTCAGCCTCTTCCCGGGCTTCCTGCTCGACCATGGCGGGCGTCTCCAGCGAAATTCGCCCGAGCTTCCCGGAGCGGAATTCGTTGAGCAGTATTTCCGACACCTTGTGCAGGTCCGGAACCCCGCCTCTCCCCAGGAACCGTCGTTTTTCCGCGATGCCGTCCATCAGTGCCAGGCCGTCCCGGGGCCTTTCTTCAAACCCGTAGCGCGCCATTGCCAGTTCGGGATACGCGTCCAGCAGGTAATCCGCCTCGAATAACGCCACGTCCTCAAACTCAATCACCGCACTGCGAATGGCGCCACTAATAGCCAGGCGGTATCCGCAGGCTTCCGGAGACAGCTTGGGCCAGAGAAACCCCGGTGTGTCATAGAGCAGAACGTTGTCTGGCAGTTTGATGGCCTGCTGCGCCCGGGTCACTGCGGGCTCATTTCCGGTCTTGGCCGCCGGCCGGCCCGCCATAGTATTGATCAGCGTGGACTTCCCGACATTGGGGATGCCCAGGATCATCACCCGCAACGCCCGTTTCTGGCGATCATGATCCGGCGTCATTTCACCGGCCAGTCGCAGGATGTCGAGGGCTTCCGCGCGCTGGTTGTGGGTCATGGTGATGGCCCGAACGCCACGTTCCTTTTCCAACCAGCCGAGCCATTGTTCGGTAATGGCCGGGTCAGCCAAATCTCGCTTGTTAAGCACCTTGATGACGGGCGTATCGCCGCGCAGGGCAGGGACCAGCGGATTTTCACTGCTGAACGGCAGGCGCGCGTCCACGACCTCGATAATGAGATCCATCTGGGGCATTACCTTTTTGATTTCCTTGCGGGCCTTGTGCATGTGCCCTGGAAACCAGTTAATGGCCATGGTTGATACTCCTGAAGTGGCTGAACGGCGCCATTATGGACGGGAATGACTAAATTTTCACATTTCTCTCAACCCGCCCATGGTGGGAGCTGAGGCATGTGAGGGTGTGAAGTATGTACAAAAAGAAGGGGGTTCGGGGTGAAATACCCGGTTGTTTTGATTTAGGGTGTAGGGCTCGAAAACCCAAAGCGACTTAAATAATCGATTAGTGGAGATTTCTATGAAGCTCGTGAAACTGTTCGGAATTGCCCTGATTGCTATCGGGCTGTCTTCTCCGGCGATGGCGCAGCAATCTGGCGGGCAGCCGGACCAGGTTGATCAGCTGGCTCAGATGGTTGGCTTGAGTGAAGACCAGCAGAAAGAAATTCGCGGCATCATTGAAGAGATGCAGGCTGAGATTCAGGAGCTTCAGGGCGAAGCCCAGCAACTGCAGCAGCAGATCCAGGCTCAGATCAAGCCGGATTACGACGAAGACGCGATTCGTGACAACGCCGAGAAGCTGGGTGATGTAACTGGCGAGATGACAGCAATGTCTACTCTGATGCAGGCCAAGGTGGATGCTGTGTTCACTCAGGAGCAGCGTGACGAGTTGAACAAGCGCATGCAGCAAATGCAGCAGCAGATGCAACAGCAGCGTCAGATGCAGCAGGGTATGCAGTAAACATCTGTTTTCCGGGTTAACCCCCGGAGCCCGAAAAAACCGCCTTTGCCTCTGGCTTGGGCGGTTTTTTTTGTGACGGTAGCCTGCTGGTTGGGAGTCAGGTCGCGGCGGGGCGGGCCTACATCGGTGCGACAATCACCAAATTGTGAAGGCTAGGAGAGTGTTACTCACAATTCAGCCCCGAACGGCTTAACCAGCACAATAAGCCGAGGCAACAACGTAAGCGCCCCCACCAGAGCCATAAACATGGCAAAGCCCGTAAACAACCCGAAGTAGATGGTCGGGATGAAATTCGACAGCACCAGGATCGAAAACCCGGTGATAATCGTCAGCGAGGTAAAGAACATCGCCTGCCCGATACTGCGGTGGCAGCGGTGCATGGTGGCGAGGTAGTCGCCGTCTTTCTCGAATTCCGTCTTGAAACGGTGGATGTAGTGAATGGTATCGTCCACTGCGATCCCCACCGTGATGGCCGCCACCGTGATCGTCATCATATCCAGCGGAATGCCCAGCCAGCCCATCAGACCCAGCACCGAACCCGCCGCGATCAGGTTCGGGGCCATGCCGATCAGCGCCAGCTTTATCGACCGGAACAGGATCAGGAACATCACCATGATGGCTAGGAACACAATGCCGATGGTCTTGATCTGGGAATCGAACAGGCTTTGCAGCATGTTGTTGTACATCACCGTCATGCCCGTGAGCTTCACCTGATCGTCCTCAAAGCCCATTTCTTCAGTGAGGTGAGTGCGTATGCGGTCCAGCAATGCCTGCCGGCGCAGGTCCGGGGAGGTCTCCAGGATGCGGATGCTGAAGCGGGCCTGGTCGTGTTCTTCGCTGATGTAGGGGGTCAGAAGAATGTCCTTCAGATCGTCCGGCACCGCCGAGGGTACGAACGCCAGTTCCAGGGCATTCAGGGGCTCGCCACCGTTAACCTGGGCAAGGATGTCCAGGGTGGTGTCGATGGACATGACCTTGCCGGTCTCTGGCAGGCTGTCCAGGTAGTCGTGAACCTTACCCAGGCGGTCCATCTTCTGATAGGTGAACCAGGTGTCCCGGTATTCCTCGGCACCCTCGCAGTCCTCCACAAACGGATCGCAATCACTGGCAAAGGGGTCGCCGCCGGCTTCGCTTTCGGGTGGTTTCTCGTCTGTGATTACCACATCCAGTGGGGTCGTGCCTCCCAGACGGTCATCAATGGTGATCATGCCCTGGTGGATTTCGGTGCTGGACTTGAAGTAGTCGATGAAGCTGTTTTCCACCGTCAGGCGGTTTAGGCCGATGACGCAGAGCACCGCGAGGATGGCGGAGCCGACTAGTACGGTTTTGCCGTAGTGCTCGGTAAACCGCGCAAACCAATCGGTAAAGGGAATTCGGTTGGAGCGAACCCGGTCGTCCACCGGCGGTGGCAGCAGTGCCAGCAGGGCCGGGAAGATGATAAATGTGATGAGGAAGGCCACGGTCAGGCCGATGGTCATCATCCAGCCAAAATCGATCACCGGGCGGATACCGCTGAAGGTAAGCGAGCCGAAAGCAACAATGGTGGTGATGGCCATGTAGAAGCAGGGTTTGATCATCGCCAGCAAGGTGTGCCGCAGCGTATCCCGTGATTCGGCTTCAGGGTCGTCGTGCTGGAACTCCCGATAGCGAACGATCAGGTGGATGGTCAGCGACAGGGTCATGATCAGCAGCAACGACACGAAATTGGATGAGATCACCGTGACTGGCCATTGCGCCCAGCTCAGGTAACCAATCACCAGCCACACCGTAAAGCTGCAGCACAACAGTGGTACCAGCACCCAGCGCCACTGGCGGAAAATGATTGCCAGGGTCAACAGCAGGAAGATCAGCACACCAACACCGAAGGTGGACAGGTCGTTCTGGATGAAACGGATCATGTCGGCAACGATCATGGGTACGCCGCCCAGGTAGATCTCGGCGCGGTCACGGTAGCTGTCGAGGATGCCCCTGACCCGTTTGATGGTGCGGTCCCTTTCCTCGCCCTGGGCCTCGGTGAACTCGATGAATGCCTGGCTGACGGTTTCCAGTCTTTGCTGTTCTTCTGCCGAGGCTTGGCCGCTCTGCACTTTATCCCGCAGCTCGTTGCGCTCCCGGAGCAGTTCAAAATAGCGCTCGGGAGTGGGCAGATTCACCTGTATCGCAGTGGTGCGCGCGTCTTCACTGATCAGCAGGTTGGGGTACAGTGGATTGTTGAGCAGCGCTTTTTTGGCGGTGTCCGGAGTAACGTCGTCCTCGTCAATGGTCTTGATCTCTGAGTTAACGGTGTCCAGGGTCAGGTCTGGGCTGTGGAGCAGGGGGACGTTGAGAATGCTGTTGGTGGAGCTGACATTCTCCAGGGCTGCGAGCTCATCTCGCAATGACGCCAGCAACGCCAGGCCCTCGTTGCTGAACAATTCCTGGTCGGGCGTATAGGTAACAACGAGAAAATCGTCGGAGGTAGTGAAGCGGCGGTTCACTTCCCGGTACTGCTCCAGGGAGCGATCATCTTCAAGAACCAGCGACTCGGCCGAGGCATCCAGGCGGAACTGGTCCAGCCGCAGGCTGGCTATCAACAGCAGGGCACCAAACAGCAGAAGTACCAGAACAGGACGGGGGAAAATCAGCCGGTCATAGAAAGATCGAAGCCAGGACATCGTAAGAATTACCCTACACAGTGAAAGCGAGTGCAGAGTGTGCCACAAACTGTCCGTCGACGGTGCCCCTGTTTGAGGCCTATTCCAGGGAATTGATCAGTGGTTCAGTCTACCGCTTTGACCGGAATCTGCTGTGCGTTGGAGGAAGCAGGTACGTCTGGCACCGCAAGGCCCAGGTTATTCTTTTCGAACACACGATCGGCACGGTAGCTGGAACGCACCATGGGGCCTGACGGCACTTCCATGAAACCTTTTTCCAGGCCAATCTCGCGGTAGCGATTAAAGTCGTCCGGGGTTACGTAATGTTCTACCGGCAGGTGGTTCTGAGTGGGGCGCAGATACTGGCCCAGGGTCAGTATGTCGACGCCGATAGCCCGCAGGTCGTCCATGGTTTCGAGGATTTCCTCTTCGGTTTCACCGAGGCCCAGCATCAGGCTGGTCTTGGTGAGCACGTCCGGACGGTATTGCTTGGCGTGCGCCAGTACGCTGAGGGTTTTCTCGTAGCCGGCGCGGGGGTCCCGCACGCGGGTGGTCAGGCGCTTCACGGTTTCCACGTTCTGTGCGAAAACGTCCAGGCCGGAGTCCACGACCTTCTCAACGTGCGCCATGACGGCGTCAAAGTCCGGTGTCAGGGCTTCCACTGCGACATGGGGAGTGCGCTGCTTGATGGCGGACACGCAGGCTGCGTAGTGAGCGGCGCCGCCGTCGTCCAGATCGTCCCGGTCTACGGAGGTTAGTACGATATAGCGCAGGCCCATGAGTTCAACGGACTTCGCGGTATTTTCCGGTTCCTCATGGTCCAGCCAGCCTTTGGGGTTGCCGGTATCAACGGCGCAGAAGCGGCAGGCGCGGGTGCACACGGAGCCCATCACCATAATGGTGGCGGTACCGTTGGCCCAGCATTCGCCGATGTTCGGGCAATGGGATTCCTGGCAGACCGTGCTCAGCCGGTGTTCGCTGACGTTCTTGCGCACCGCTTCATAGCGCTCGCCACCGGGCATGCGTGCACGCAGCCAGGACGGTTTACGCTGGGTTTTGGTGTCGATGATGCCCGAGCCCGAGCGCTTGATGCCATCCTTGATCGCTGAGAATCCATGTTCGTTGCGGAACTTTGAACCACTGGTGACGCGTGATTTGGCACTGTCGCTCATTACTGGGGGACTCTCTTCTCGGCGGCGGATAAAAGGCTTGGCTGACCCTAAAGGGTAATCTGCGCCGGCGGAGGATACAAGGCAGGTACGGACAATCACGGGGGTTCCGGGCACGACTTTCGTCGTACCCGGCAATCACATCAGGCGGTTGCTTTGTCCAGCGCCTGGCTGATATCGGCAATGATGTCATCCACGTGTTCGATGCCAATGGACAGGCGCACCAGATCCTCACTGACGCCCGCACTTGCCAGTTCCTCCGGATTGAGCTGCCGGTGTGTCGTTGTGGCGGGGTGACAGGCCAGGGATTTGGCATCACCAATGTTGACCAGGCGGTAGATCAGTTGCAGGGCATCGATGAATTTCGCGCCATTCTCAAGCCCGCCGGTGATGCCGAAACTGAGAATGCCTGACGCACGGCCGCCGCAGATTTTGTCGCAGGTGGCTTTGTAGGGGCTGTCGTCCAGGGTGGCATAGTTTACCCATTCCACCGACGGATGGTTTTGCAGGAAATTGGCCACTTTTTCGGCGTTTTCACAGTGTCTTTCCATGCGCAGGCCGAGTGTTTCAAGGCCCTGCATGATCAAAAAGGCATTGAACGGAGCCAGAGCGGCGCCGGTATTGCGCAGGGGAACCACGCGGCAGCGCCCGATGAAAGCCGCTGCGCCAAGGGCTTCGGTATAGACCACGCCGTGGTAGGACGGGTCCGGCTCGTTGAGCATGGGGAACTTCGCCTTGTTGGCGGCCCAGTCGAACTTCCCGGAGTCGACCACCACACCCGCTACGGTGGTGCCGTGGCCGCCGATGTATTTGGTCAGCGAGTGCACCACGATGTCTGCACCGTGTTCGAAGGGCCGGCACAGGAAAGGCGTTGCCACGGTGTTGTCGACGATCAGCGGAATGCCGTGTTTGTGGGCAATGTCCGCCCAGCGCTGGATATCAACCACATTACCGGCCGGGTTGCCAATGGATTCGCAGAACAGGGCGCGGGTATTGTCATCAATGGCTTTCTCCACCGCGTCAAAATCATCGTGTCGTACCATGCGGCAGTTGATGCCCTGGTTCGGCAGTGAGTGGGCGAACAGATTGTAGGTGCCGCCATAGAGCTGGCCGGTGCTGACAATGTTATTCCCCACTTTGCAGATGGTCTGGAGCGAGTAAAGGATGGCCGCCATGCCCGAGGCGACTGCGAGCGCACCCACACCACCTTCAAGCTGCGCCATACGTTCCTCCAGTACGGCGTTGGTGGGGTTCATGATGCGCGTGTAGATGTTGCCCTGTACCTTCAGGTCAAACAGGTCCGCACCGTGTTGGGTGTCGTCGAACGTGTAGGAGGTGGTCTGGTAGATGGGCGTGGTCGCGGCGTTGGTTGTCGGATCGCCGTTGAAGCCAGCGTGAAGGGCGAGAGTTTCCGGTTTCATGGTTGAGCATCCCTTTTATCAAGCGTTGTTGTTGAGGTCGAACATCCCGATTGAGTATGCCACAGGCACAGGAACGTGAGCATTGTTTCATGTTGACCCTCATTGGCTTGTGACTTCCGTGTTTCCGCGCTAGGTTCGAACAGATATGACAGCCACAAACCTGCAAATAACAACAGGCATCATCCGCCAGACAACAACGCCCCCCCTTGGCTCCAAGACGGGGGCCGCTTGGGCCGTCCTGCTTTCCCTGTTTCTGATCGCTTGCAGTGATGATTATCCGGAAGATGATGGTGGGCGGGCCCCAGCCGGCGCTGATGTAAACGCTCCGAAAAGCCGTCTGCTGGAACATCCGGAAACCGGTGAGAGACTGGCCGAAAGGCAGGTGCTTGTTCGTGGCAATGCCAGTGAACCTGCTTCCCTGGACCCCCAGCTGGTCCAGGACAGCGTGGGTGGCGCCATCGTGGTTGACCTGTTCGAAGGGTTGACCCGCAGCGGCCCTAGAGGGGATACCGAACCGGCGATGGCGACGTCCTGGGCCTCATCGAACAATAACCTGACCTGGACATTCCAGCTCCGTGAAGACGGCCGCTGGAGCGATGGCAGTCGCGTTACCGCCCAGGATTTCGTGTATGGGTGGCGCCGGGCGGTCGACCCGGAGGTAGGCTCAAACTATGCGTATTACATCGAGTCTGCCGGGGTGGCCAATGCCGGCGAGATCATCGCAGGGGAAAAGACACCGGATACGCTGGGTGTGCGCGCTGTCGACGACTTCACCTTCGAGGTGACCCTGGACGAGCCGATCACCTACCTGCCGGATATGACCGTCCACTACACGATGTTTCCTGCCCCCCGCCAGGCCATCGAGGCCCACGGCGAGGACTGGACTAGGCCTGGCAAGATGGTTTCCAACGGAGCCTATACGTTGAACGCCTGGCATATCGGCGAGAAGCTGGTGGCGGCTCGCAATCCCCGCTACTGGGGGGATGACAGCACCATCATCGACCGGGTGGTTTACCTGCCGATCGAATCTTCGTCCGCCGAGCTTCAGCGCTACGCCAGTGGCGAGCTGCACATGACCTCCACGGTGCCGGTGTCCCAGATGGCCCGGTTGAAAAAAGAGCGGCCCAAAGAGTTGGTGATGGTACCCAGCATGGCCACGTACATGTATGCCTTCAACGTCGACAGGCCGCCCTTTGACGACGTGAGAGTGCGTCGGGCGCTGACCTACGCCATTGACCGCAATATCATCGTCAGCTACATCACCCGGGGCAACCAGATGCCGGCATTCACACTGACACCGCCCTACGTCAGCGGTTTCGACTTCCGGCAGCCGGAGTACGCTACCTGGTCCCAGACCCGCCGCGACGAAGAGGCGCGCGAAGCCCTTGAGGAAGCCGGCTACAATGAAGACAACCCACTGGAATTCGAACTGCTCTACAACACCGACGAGAGCCACAAGGCGCTGGCCATCGTGGTCAGCCAGATGTGGAAAGAGAAGCTGGGGGCAAAGGTCACCATCAGCAATCTGGAGTGGAAAACCTTCCTCTCCGAGAAGCAGGCTGGCAACTATGGTATCGCCCGGTTTGGCTGGAAAGGGGATTACAACGAAGCCTCCACCTTCCTGACCCTGCTAACCAGCGACAGCGGTAATAACGACGGCGGCTGGAGCAATGAAACATACGACCAGTTGCTGCTGGATGCCCGTTCCAGCGACGACCCTAATCCCTACTATGTCAGGGCCGAGGAGATCCTGTGGCAGGCGTTTCCGGTGGTGCCGGTGTACTTCAACACCACGGTGGCGCTGGTGAGCCCGTCCCTGAAGGGCTATCCGGAGAAGAATCCCCGTAACATTGTTTACAGCAAGGATATGTACATCACTGCGGACTGAGGGAAGCCATGTTCAGTTTTATCATCAGGCGTCTGGCGGTAGCGGTACCAACCATTCTGGCGTTGATCACTGTCTCGTTCGTGCTGATGCACGCGGCACCTGGCGGCCCGTTTACCAACGAGCGTAATGTGCCGGAAGCGGTGATGGAAAACATCGAGGCCAAATACAACTTGGATAAGCCCCTGTGGCAGCAGTACCTCATTTACGTGGGCAACGTCGCCCAGGGCGACCTGGGGCCCTCGTTTCGTTATAAGGACTTCACGGTCAATGAGCTGATCGAGTCCAGCTTTCCCCGGTCCGCCTACATCGGTGCCTGGTCCTTCCTGTTCGTGGTTGTGTTCGGGGTGGGGCTGGGTGTGGTTGCGGCCCTGAAACAAAACCGTTGGCCGGACTATACGGTGATGACCGCCGCCATGACCGGGGTGGTGTTCCCCAATTTCGTGATGGCGCCGTTGCTGGTGCTGCTGTTTGCCGTCACGTTGCGCTGGTTGCCTGCCGGCGGCTGGGAAGGCGGTCAGGTGGAATACATCGTGCTGCCGATCATCGCCATGGCGACGTCCTACATTGCGCAGGTGGCGCGGATTACCCGTAGCAGCATGATAGAGACCCTGCGCAGTCCGTTCATCCGCACCGCCCGAGCCAAGGGCATTCCCCGCCACAAGATCGTATTGCGTCATGCCCTCAAGCCCGCGTTGATTCCGGTGGTGTCGTACCTTGGGCCGGCTTTCGTGGGCATCATCACCGGTTCGGTGATCATTGATCAGGTATTTTCCACGGGCGGCATTGGCCAGCACTTCGTCAACGGTGCCATCAACCGGGACTACTCACTGATTCTCGGGGTCACCATTCTGGTGGGCGTACTGACCATCGTCTTTAACGCGGCGGTGGATATTCTCTATACCTGGCTGGACCCGAGGGTGCGTTACTGATGTTTTTCTCCGACAAACATGCGGGCATGGGCGAACTGGCGGACACCCTTGCGGAAGACGCCTACACCGAAGGCCGCAGCCTGTGGCGTGACGCGCGACGGCGTTTTATGAGCCACCGTGCGGCGGTGGCTAGCCTGGTCGTGCTGGCACTGTTGCTGTTGTTCGCGGCCTTCGGCCAGTACCTGTCACCCTGGGATAACGAGTCCATCGACTGGGCCAGTTTGCCAAACCTGGATGAAGATGGCTTGCCCAGCCTGGCGAGCCAGCACTATTTCGGTCTTGATCCCATCGGCCGGGACCTCTACCAACGCACTGTGCAGGGCAGCCGTATTTCCCTCATGGTCGGCGTTCTCGGAGCGCTGACGGCGGTGGTCATCGGCACGCTTTATGGGGCCATTTCCGGTTACGTGGGTGGCCGTACCGACGCCATCATGATGCGGACGCTCGAAGTGCTCAGCGCCTTTCCCTTCATGTTCCTGGTGATCGTTCTGATGGCGGTGTTCGGGCGCAATGTACTGCTCATTTTCGTAGCCATTGGCGCGGTGAGCTGGCTGAATATGGCCCGGATTGTGCGGGGCCAGACCCTGAGCCTGAAGCGCAAGGAGTACATTGAGGCCGCCATGTCCGTCGGTGTGCATCCCTTCCTGATCGTGCTCCGCCACATCGTGCCCAATGTGCTGGGCGTGGTGATTGTTTATGCAACCCTGCTGGTGCCGGAGATGATCCTGTTCGAATCCTTTATCTCGTTCCTGGGGCTTGGGGTGTCGGAACCCTACACCTCATGGGGTGCGCTGATTTCCGAAGGCGCGGATGCCATGTGGACCGCGCCATGGACCCTGATTTTCCCGATGCTGATGCTGGTGCTCACCCTGTTCTGTTTCAATTTTCTCGGCGACGGGCTGCGGGATGCCCTCGACCCTAAAGACCGCTGAGCCGGCAGGAACCCGATCTATGGCAATGCTGGAAGTCAATAACCTCGAAGTGGCCTTCGATACACCGGATGGCACCTTGCAGGCAGTGAGGGGGCTCAGCTACCAGTTGGAGGCTGGGCAGACTCTGGGCATCGTGGGTGAGTCCGGCGCGGGTAAAAGCCAGGGGGTATTTGCGCTGATGGGCCTGCTCCCGGACAACGCCCGGGTCAATGGCGAGGTGATCTTTGAAGGCGAGCCACTGCTTAACTTGCCGGAAAAGCGGATGAATCAGATCCGTGCGGCCCGCATCGGTATGATTTTCCAGGACCCGATGACGTCCCTGAACCCGTTCATGAAAGTCAGCGACCAGCTCATCGAAGTGCTGGTGCAACACAAAGGCATCAGCCGCAAACAGGCTCTTCAGGAATCCCTGCAGATGCTGGAAGCGGTTCGTATCCCCGAGGCCCGCAACCGAATTCATTGTTACCCCCATGAATTCTCCGGGGGTATGCGTCAACGGGTCATGATCGCCATGTCCCTGTTGTGCCGGCCGCGCCTGCTGATTGCGGACGAACCCACCACTGCCCTGGATGTCACAGTTCAGGCTCAGGTGATGGACCTGTTGCAGGAGCTGCAACAGGAATTCAATACCGCGATTATCCTGATCACCCACGACCTGGGCGTAGTGGCCGGAAGCTGCGACCAGACATTGGTGATGTACGGTGGCCAGATGATGGAATTCGCTGCCACCCGGGACCTGTTCCGGGATCCCTCCCATCCCTATACCAAAGGCCTGATGGGCGCCATTCCGCGTATTGATGAGCAGATGGATGAACTGGTCACCATCCCCGGCAACCCGCCCAACCTGATGAACCTGCCGCCGGGCTGTCCATTCTGCGACCGTTGCCCCGTGGCGGAGCCGCGCTGCTATCACGAACTCGACCCACCGGAGCGATTCGGGGCAGAGCGGATTCGTGTATGCAACCTGCCAAGGGAGGCGATTCGATGAGCGAGCAACAGCGCCTGCTGACGGTGGAAAACCTGCGGGTCACCTTCGACATCATGCCTCGCAACGCCTGGCCCTGGACCCGGCCGCAGCCACTAAAAGCGGTGAACAACGTCAGCTTCACCCTCAACGAGGGCGAAACCCTCGGCATCGTGGGTGAGTCCGGCTGCGGCAAGTCCACCCTGGCAAGGGCCATCATGGGCATGGTACCCAGCCAGGCGGGAAAGGTGGTGTGGTTGGGCGAGGACCTGCGGGGGCTCAACCTGAAACAACTGCGCAAACGTCGCCAACGCCTGCAGATGGTGTTCCAGGATCCGCTTGCTTCCCTGTCGCCACGAATGACCGTCGGCGACATCATTGCTGAGCCCCTGCGTACCCACTACCCGGATATCAAGGGCGCCGAGCTAAGGGAGAAAGTGGATGCCATCATGGATCGCGTTGGCCTGCACCCTCACCAGAAAAACCGCTACCCCCATGAATTCTCAGGCGGCCAGTGCCAGCGGGTGGGCATTGCCCGGGCGTTGATACTGGAGCCGAAACTGATCATCTGCGACGAGCCCGTCTCCGCCCTCGATGTGTCGGTACAGGCCCAGGTGATTAATCTGCTCAAAAACCTGCAGCGGGACATGGGCCTGTCATTGATCTTCATTGCTCACGACCTGAGCGTGGTCAAACACATCAGTGACCGGGTGATGGTGCTGTACCTGGGCAATGTGGCCGAAAACGCCCCCCGTGCTGAACTGTTTGCCAACCCCCGGCACCCTTACACCCAGGCCCTGATGGCCGCGGTGCCGATCCCGGACCCGGAGAGGGAACGGGCCAAGCCCCCGGCGGAACTGGAAGACGACCTGCCGTCGCCGATGAATCCCCCCAGCGGCTGCGTGTTTCGTACACGATGCCCGCTGGCGACGGACTATTGCAGTGGGGAAGTGCCGGCACTGGAAGACAAAACCGGGGCAGGGCATTGGGTGGCCTGTCACTACGTAGAGCGACGGGAATCGTAATAAAGTGTGGAAACGATGTCGAAATTCGCAACGCTGATCCGACAAGAAGGTAACAGGGCACTAACAACCTGTTTCTACCACCTACAATCTGGAGAGCGTGAACCATGACATCAATGATTTTTGTAAACCTGCCGGTAAAAGACCTCAATGCTTCCATGGCCTTCTACGAGGCGCTTGGTTTCAGGAACAACCCCCAGTTCACCGACGATACTGCCGCATGCATGGTCTGGAGTGAGGCCATTCACGTCATGTTGCTCACCCACGACAAATGGCGCACATTTACTGACCGCCCAATTCCGCCGACCACCTCCAGCGAGGTGATGCTGGCCATCTCCTGCAACAACCGCGAAGCCGTCGACGCGATGAATAATGCTGCCGCTGACAACGGCGGCGTTGCAGACATCAACCCGTTACAGGACCTGGGGTTCATGTATAACAGAAATCTCGCCGACCCGGACGGGCACGTATGGGAAGCCATGTGGATGGACCCCACAGCGATTCCCGGAGCCAATGACGAAGGCCAGGGAAGTGCCGGTGCTTGACGGCAAGACCAGGCCGGGCACTGGGTGGCCTGTCATTACGTGGAGCGCGAGGAAAAATTGAACTAAGCTTGCGGTGTGAATGGATATCCGTTGACGAGTCACTCTTATGGACAGGAAGTCTGTGCGCTATCAGCCTCTACTTATCGCCTTCCTCGCGATCGCAATGCCCGTGAATCTTTCGCGCGCACAGGAACCGGTGCGCGTCGGAATTGTTGCCGGGATAGAGCGGGAAATAACGGTTTCGGAGGGAGCGTTGGAGGGGCGCTTTTCCGGTTTCTATCGGTGCGTGTTCGAACGGGTTCCCGGGGATTTTCAGTTCGTTGAAATGCCTTTGGCGCAACTGCTTTACCAACTGCGAAAGGGCGGTGTTGCGGTAGGCCTTCCCCTGGTCCAGACCTCTGAACGGGACCGCTACGCTGATTTCGGTGGGAGGCTCTTCCAGACAGAGTACGTCTACCTGTTTCTGAAAGAGATGCCTCCCCTCAACCAGACGGCTGGCCTCACCTATGCGTTCGTTAGGAAGTTCGTCGGGGATCAACTGGTTCAAGGCGAAAACGCAAAGATTCTACCCGTCTCCGAATGGCGCCAGGCAGTCTACCTGCTCAAGCTGGGCCGGGCAGATGTGGTGGTCATTCCCTGGGTGCTCGTTGACAAGTATATGGACGGTTATGAGGGCGATTATTTTGTGCGTAGGGCAGCCTGGGTAGACATTTCCCTATACGTTTCCCATGAGCATGGGAATGGCCGGTTGACGGAAGATCTGCGCAAGGCCATTCGATGGTGCCGGTATCGAAACGATCTCAACTGAGGCTGGCGTCGTTGTCAGGAAACACCGTGTCGTAGCACCAGGTGAAAACGAACGCATACACCAGGTAAAAGACCACGAAGGCAATGTCGACGATCAGTGCCTCAACCAGCCCAATGCCCATCCACCAGGCGATGACCGGAAGGAAGGTTATCATCAGGCCCAGTTCAAAGCTGAGCGCATGAAATAACCGCATCTTCAGTGACTTGCGAGTAGAGCCGGTAAGCTGTTTCAGGCCGTGATCGAACATGAGATTGAAGAGGTAGTTCCAGCCGGTTGCCATGGTTGCACCTATGGCAGCCAGGACGCTGGTTTTGTCGAGCTCGAAGCCAAACACAAGTGCGGCTAATGGGATGGCGATAAGCAGGCCGATGATCTCGAACGAGACGGCCTGACGGATTCTGTCTTTAGTGGTTCTCATGGAAATTCAGGAACAATGGAGGCGGGTCGTCCCGCGTTCAATTCCCGGGAAGGGCGGGGGCGTCCCCGAAACGAAAAAAGGTCACGACGTGAGTCGCGACCTTTTAAATTCTGGTAGCAAGGGGCGGAGTCGAACCGCCGACCCCGGCATTATGAGTGCCGTGCTCTAACCAACTGAGCTACCTTGCCAAATTCGTTCTGGATGAGCTCCAAACGAGGCGCGTATTTTCTGGATTTTACCCGGTACTGTCAACCCTCTTTTAGGTTTTGTGTGCTCGGATATCTTGGATTGCGATGGTTGCCTCTTGTTCGGGAACCAAAAAAACATATAATGATAATTATTATCATTATATGTCCGCTCGTATCAGCGTGCCATTCCGGCCATTTAACCACTTTCGTTGTTTTATCCATGACCATTCCCGCGCTTGCGCCGCTGTTTATTGGTGACTTTGAGTACTACCGGACGATCCTGGTGTTGCCCGACGATACGCGCCCCGCTACACCGGCGCGGGACCTGGTTACGGAGGATGGCTTGTCGTGGTTGCTGGAGTGTTATCGTCGTACCCAACCCGGTGACGATGACCGCGCACTGCTTTCCCAATGGTCGCGTACCTATTTTGCAAAGCTCGTTATTCCGACGATAACGGCCAACCTCGTGTTGGATCGGGAATTGCCGGTAGGGCTCGACACACTTGAGATTATTATGGGTTGCGATGGTCTTCCTGAGGCTTTTCGTATTCCCGATGAAGGTCGCCCCTTTGAGCGGGTGCCAGCGAGCCCGTTTGAGCGTTTTGGAGAGCTCCTGGAGGAGAATTTCGAGCCATTAGTCGTGGGGTGGAGTCGCCAGGTTAAACTGTCTGGCAAGGTGCTCTGGAATAATGCTGCGAATTACATTGAATGGCTGGTAGGGGCGTTGACACAAATGGGTGTGCCGTCGGCCTGCCTGGAAGATGGAAGGCGGCTTATAGAATCCGAGTACCGCCCAGACGGAAAGCGAAACCCGATGTACCGTCCCGTGCGGTATATTCCCCGTAACGTGGGCCCCTCTCCGTTACGGCAGCGTCGACAATGCTGTATACGGTACCGCTTGCCAGGGTTGGAGCTGTGTGAGAATTGCCCCCATATTGATCGGCCACCCAAAGGGGCAAAGCTGCCTGAAAGTCTTGCTTATAGCGTCTGACGCTACGCGCCGGAAGCAGAATGTCCGTAGGCCGGAACCACTATCAGGCTGACAAGCCGATGCTCTTCCCGGATAAACCATGCGTCCAGTTCAGTGTGCGATGTCCATTCCTGTGACAGTGTTTTGAGCAGGCGCAATCGGGCGCTGCCGTCGGGGTGCCAGGACAGAACTTCTGCGTGTTCAAAGTAGAATCGCTGTTGAACAAGGGGGTAGAGTGCTTTGAAGAGCGTTTCCTTGAGGCAGAATGCCAGGGTAATAAAAAAACCCGCCTGACTGGTTAGCTCGGCGCTGAATCGTTCCTGCTCAGAAGGCGTCAATATTTGCCGGCAAAGCGGCAGGGCGCGTTCATCGGGCATGATGACTTCCGCGTCCAGGCCAACTCCGGCGTAATCCTGTTGCTGGCCGATAACCGCCGCAGCCCAACCCCGGGTGTGGGTGATCGAGCCCACGCAGCCAGTCGGCCATACCGGCGCCCGGTCATCGCCGAGGGCTGGCACCACCGGTTGCCCGGTGGCGCGCCGCAAGCCCTCACGGGCGCAGAAACGGCCGGCCAGGTATTCCGCCTGGCGTTTGGCAACGGCCCTTTCCACGGACGGTGGCGGAACGATGTCACTGATCGTGAAGTCGTCCGGTTTGAGGTTATCGGGATCAAAGTCCAGGCTGATCAGTTCAAGCCCTGGCAACGATTGCGGCCAGGGCCACCGGTCATCCGGGGTACTGCAGCATGCTGGCAAGAGGCTCACCGTCAGAACGCTCCAGCGCGGTCAGACATTGAACCGGAAGTGGACAACGTCACCGTCCTGGACGATGTATTCCTTGCCCTCAAGACGCCACTTGCCGGCCTCCTTGGCTCCGGCTTCGCCGTTGTACTTGACGAAGTCATCGTAGCTCACCACTTCGGCGCGGATGAAGCCGCGTTCGAAGTCGGTATGGATCACGCCTGCCGCCTGTGGTGCGGTAGCGCCCACTTTTACCGTCCAGGCGCGGACTTCCTTCACCCCTGCGGTAAAGTAGGTCTGAAGGTTCAGCAGGCCATAGCCGCCGCGAATGACCCGGTCCAGGCCAGGCTCGTCCATGCCCATTTCTTCCAGGAACATGGATTTTTCGTCGTCTTCCAGTTCGGAGATTTCGGCTTCTATCTTGTTGCAGATAGGCACCACAACTGCGTTCTCGGATTCCGCAATCTTTTTCACGGTGTCCAGGTGAGGGTTATTCTCGAACCCGTCTTCGCTGACGTTGGCGATGTACATGGTTGGCTTTACGGTGAGCAGGCAGAGTTCGCGGATCAGTGCCATCTTCTCTTTGTCGAGATTCATGCTGCGAACCGGTTTGCCTTCGTTCAGCACGGGAAGCAGGGTGTCGAAGACTTCAAGCTGAGCTTTGGCCTCTTTGTCGCCGCTCTTTGCGACTCGCTGAACCCGTTTGATGGCTTTCTCGACGGTTTCCAGATCAGCCAGGGCCAGTTCTGTGTTGATGATTTCGATATCCGACGCCGGGTCAATCTTGTTGGCGACGTGAATGACGTTGTCGTCCTCGAAGCAACGCACCACATGGGCAATGGCGTCGGTCTGACGGATGTTGGCCAGGAACTGGTTGCCCAGGCCTTCGCCTTTCGAGGCACCTTCTACCAGGCCGGCGATATCCACGAACTCCATCGTGGTTGCCACCACCTTTTCCGGCTTTACGATGTCAGCGAGCTTGTTGAGGCGGGGGTCGGGCATGGCCACGACGCCGGCGTTAGGCTCAATGGTGCAGAAGGGGAAGTTTTCCGCGCCAATACCGGATTTGGTCAGTGCGTTGAACAGGGTGGATTTGCCGACGTTGGGAAGGCCGACGATGCCGCAGTTAAATCCCATGGAATGCCTCTGCTGGTGCTGGAAAATTTGGGCGGATTATACCGGTTTGAAGCTGTGCAAGCGATTCATCGCAGCGGGAAGTTTGCCGCTGGCAGCGTCCGGCAGTACGCGAATGATTTCGTCGATCAGGGCGTTGAGTTCTTCGGTTTCCCGTTTGCCCAGGCGGCCGAGAACATAGCCTGTGACCTGGCGGCTGTCGCCGGGGTGGCCGATGCCGATGCGCAGGCGCTGGAAGTCGTTGGTGCCGAGGTGAGCAATGGTGTCCCGCAGGCCGTTGTGTCCGCCATGGCCGCCGCCTTTTTTTAGCTTGGCGGTACCCGGTGGCAGATCGAGCTCGTCGTGGGCAACCAGAATCTGTTGGGGCTGAATCTTGAAGAAGTCCGCCAGTGCCTTGATGGAGAGGCCACTGCGGTTCATATACGTGGAAGGGTTCAGCAGGTGCAGGTCGAGACCCTGAAGCTGAATTCGGGCGTAGAGCCCGTGGTATTTCTTTTCGGGGCGGAGCGACTGGCCCGTTTCACGGGCCAGTGCTTCCACGAACAGGGCACCGGCGTTGTGGCGGGTATTCGCATAGTCGGGGCCGGGGTTACCCAGTCCCACCACCATGAGGATATCCTGTGCCATCTGCCGTTGCCCTCATTCGTACAGGAGCGATTACTCCTTGTCTTCGCCTTCTTCACCCGCTTCGCCGTCTTCGCCTTCGTCAGTATCTTCTGTCTTGGCAGCGCGCGGCTTGTGGATTGCAACGACGGGCAGGTCGTGGTCTTCACCCTGCAGCAGAGCCGCAATACGAACGCCTTTCGGCAGTTTGAGGTCGCTCAGGTGAACAACCTGGTCCATCTCCACGGCAGTCATGTCGACTTCGAGGAACTCAGGCAGGTTCTGCGGCAGACAGATCACTTCTACTTCGTTGATCTGGTGGTTGGCAACGCCGCCCTGGAGCTTGATGGCCGGTGCAGTTTCTTCGTTCAGGAAGTGCAGCGGTACGTTAACGTGGATTTCGTGATCCTTGTCAACGCGCAGGAAGTCAGCGTGGGTCAGCAGCGGCTTGTACGGGTGACGCTGCAGATCCTTCAGGATCACGCTTTCTTTCTTGCCTTCCAGTTCGATGGTCAGAATGTGTGAGAAGAAGGCTTCGTTTTCCAGAGCTTTTTTCAGCTCGTTGTGCCAGATGGAAATCGAAACGGCTTCTTTCTTCCCGCCATAAATGATGGCCGGAATTTTACGCTCCTCACGACGCAGGCGGCGGCTCGCACCTCTCCCCTGATCGCCACGAGGAAATGCTTCGATAAGAAATTCCTGAGACATGGTTATAACCTCAATTTTCACCAGAGCGGCCCGCGACCAGGTCCTGAACCGGTGATATTTTCGATATGCCGGCTGTTTTCCGGCGGACTAAACAGACCGGGAGCCCACTGGGCTCCCGGTCTGGATTCTTTTCACTAAATCAGGTGGTTAGCTGATCAGGCGTTCTCAAACATCGCGCTGATGGACTCTTCGTTGCTGACGCGACGAATGGATTCCGCAAGCAGCCCAGCCATAGTGAGGATGCGGATCTTATCACAATTACGCGCTTTGTCACCCAGTGGGATGGTGTCGCAGACAACCAGTTCGTCCAATTCGGAGGCGTTGAGGTTGTCAACAGCCGGGCCTGAAAGGACGGGGTGGGTGATGTAGGCGACCACGCTGGCGGCACCATGCTCCTTGAGAGCGTTGGCGGCTTTGCAAAGCGTGCCGGCGGTGTCGATGATGTCGTCCACCAGGATACAGGTCTTGTCTTTTACATCACCGATGATGTGCATGACCTGCGACACGTTGGCCTTGGGACGGCGCTTGTCGATGATGGCGAGGTCGGCGTCGTCCAGTCGCTTGGCCACGGCGCGGGCACGAACAACGCCGCCGACGTCAGGAGATACCACTACGAAGTTTTCAAAGCGCTGCTTCTCGATATCCTCAAGCATGACCGGGGTGGCGTAGATATTGTCCACCGGAATGTCGAAGAAGCCCTGGATCTGGTCGGCGTGCAGGTCAACGGTCAGGACCCGGTCAACGCCAATGCTGGAAATCATGTCTGCAACCACTTTGGCACTGATGGCAACGCGGGTGGAGCGAACACGGCGATCCTGGCGGGCGTAGCCATAGTAGGGGATAACCGCGGTAACCCGGGTGGCGGATGCACGGCGCAGGGCGTCGGCCATCACGATCAGTTCCATCAGGTTATCGTTGGTGGGGTTGCAGGTGGGCTGAATGATGAAGACATCATGCCCGCGAACATTTTCGTTGATTTCAACGGTGGTTTCACCATCGCTGAAGGTTCCAACGGTGGCCTGGCCCATGGGAATGTGAAGTTTCTGGGCGATGGCCTTGGCAAGCTCCGGGTTGGCGTTGCCAGTAAAAATCATCAGTTTGGACACGACGGCATCCTTCTCGGTATCGGCGTTTGATTCAGAAGAAGCGGGAGAAAGGTGGCTGGGGTGGCAGGATTCGAACCTGCGCATGACGGGATCAAAACCCGTTGCCTTACCACTTGGCGACACCCCAGTATCGTGCTTTTTTGGCATCATTTCAGCTCTGTCAGCTTTTTGTGAAGTGGTGAAATGTTCACCCCTTGAGCTACGAACCCCGTGATGCCGGAGGGTTTGCTTTCCCAGATAATCCGGGCTGCGGATTCTGTCGGGAAACGTCCAAATATGCAAGCCCCGGTTCCGGTTAATCTTGCAGGTCCGAATTGTGCAAGCCACTCCAGGCTTTGATGAACCTCAGGATACAGTCTTCGAACTACATCCTCACAGTCGTTTCGGTACCTCGAGGCGTCTCCCTCAAAAGCGGGCGCTATTTTGATTCCGGGGGTATCCCTTGTCAACCCTTGCTCGGAAAAAATCTCTTTGGTGCTTATATCGCAAGGTGGTTTTATAACCAGAAACCAGTCTTCTGGTGGGTTGGCGTCGGTGAGTCGTTCGCCCACGCCTTCGCCCCAGGCTGCATGTCCGCGAACGAATACGGGCACATCGGCACCCAGGGACAGGCCCAGTTCAGCCAACTCGTCCAGGGAGCGGTTCAGGCCCCACAGGCGGTTCAGCCCCACCAGTGTGGTGGCGGCATTGGAGCTGCCACCACCCAGGCCACCGCCCATGGGCAACTGCTTGTCGACTGCAATACTGACACCGGGAGTCGTATGACCTGCGGTTGCCGCCAGTTGTCGCGCGGCACGGACAATCAGGTTTTCCTCGTCGGGCACCCCGGGCAGGGATTGCTCAAGGACGATTCTGCCATCGGTGCGTGCGGTCAGGGTCAGGGTGTCGCCATAATTCAGAAACTGAAACAGGGTTTGCAGTTCATGGTAGCCATCCGGTCGACGCCCGAGAATATGCAGGAAGAGGTTCAGTTTTGCCGGGGAGGGCAGAACCATGCTGTTCACCGGCTGTCTCCATCGGTCTGGTTCCAGCTGGTAACCACCACCCTCACGCGCTTCTCGCCCTTGACCGCCGTGATACGGGCGGGCAGATGAGGGTAGCCCTCTATGAATGCTTGCCAGCGGTCGTAGCGGATCTCCCAGCCCAGTTGGCGTATGACGGCCAGTTGACCCTTGTCGTCGAAGAACAGCCGGAAGTCCCCGTCAGGGCCGGGCAGGCCCCGTATCCACCAGGCCAGGCTGTCAATGGGGAGCAGCCAGCCGGTGGCGGCGTTGACCAGGGACTCCGGGTCGCCGGACTGGTAGCGCTCGCCGTTGGGAAGTGTGAGTTCGATGAACCCGGGAACGCCTTCAAGGGTAGTGCGGCCCATACCGAGGAACGATGATGACAGCGCCAGTTCGTAGGTTTCCCGGTCCTGTTTCCAGTAGTTGATGACGGCGGTGCCGCTGTCCGAGGGCTGGCGAACGGCGAGTTTGCCGGTCAGTTCCCAGTGCTGAAGCTGGTCAAGTCGGGCACTGGTCTTGCGCCAGTCGGCCGGTGGCTGTTCAGTCAGGCCTTCGGGAAGTGGTTCAACTGTCAGTGAGCTACAGCCGCTCAGAACCAGGGCGGCGAACGTCAGCGCGATAACCGATAATTTCACAGGGACGGCTCCCCGGTCAGCCTTTCAACAGTTTCAGTCAGTATCGGGTGGTCCGGGTCCTGCTCGAAGCCTTCTCTCCAGATCGAGCGGGCCTGTTCCTGATTGCCGGTTTGCCAGAGCGCTTCGCCGTAATGAGCGGCTACTTCCGGGTCAGCGTAGGCCTCCCAGGCACGTGACAGATAGCTCAGTGACTCGTCGGTGTTGCCCTGCAGATACAGTACCCAGCCCATGCTATCGAGTATGGCAGGGTTCTCCGGATCGATGGCCAGGGCTCTCTCAATATAGTCCCTGGCTTCATCGAGTCGGTCCGTGCGGGTGGTAAGGATATAACCCAGCGCGTTGAGTGCCACGGCGTTGTCGGGCTGTTCCTCGATGATTGTTCTCAGATCGGCTTCGGCCTGCTCTGGCTTATCCATGGAGTCGAGCAGCATGGCACGGGCGTAGCGAATGCGGACATTGCCAGGGAAGGATTCCAGGGCTTCATTGGCCGCCTGAAGGGCTCGCTCGTCATGATCCCGATCCAGCAGGAGATTGATTTCCAGCAGGCGGAAATTCTCGTCCTGGTCGGGGTTGTTCTTGCGGATCTCGCGAATGTCGGCCAGGGCCTCGTCCAGCTCTCCCTGTTCCGCCATCAGTTCGCTGGCACGGGCCAGGGCCGGGAAAAAGTAATTACCTTTCTCGACATTCCTGTAGTAGCCGATGGCCTGCTCGTTTTCGTTTTCCTCGTCGGCAATCCGGCCCAGGTAGTAGTGAGCCTCATCGCTGTGGTGGCCTTGTTCGATCAGGCGTGTCAGTTCCTCCTCGGCCAGCGCGATCTGATCGTTTTCAAGCGCGACCAGGGCGTAGGAGAGCCGCAGGCCGGGAACGTCGGGGAAGCGGTTAACCAGCCGGCGGAATTCGTTCTGAGCGGTTTGCAGCTCACCTTCGCCGATCAGCATGCGGCCGTAGAGGGTTCCCATCTGGCGATTGTCGGGGAATTGTCGTGTATTCGCCCTCAGGTGATCCAGGGCCTGCTGTTTCTGGTCGGTCTGGTAGAGCAGGTCGCCCTTGAGTATCAGTGCTGGCTGGAAATCCGGCTTGTTGTCCAGAAGGGGCTCCAGTTTGGCGAGGGCTTGCTGGGGCTCGCCCGTCACCTTCAGTAGAAGGGCAATGCTGTATTGCAGTTCCGGGTTGTCAGGGTGGCGCTGCTCCAGTTGCTGGTATAAGTCGAGCAGTTCCTGCTGTTGTTCCGGCGGCAGGTTTCCGGCCATCGCGGCAAGGCTGTCAAAATCCGCGTCGCCGCCCAGATCCATGATCTTTTCCATGTGGCCCAGGGCGGTCTCCAGTTCGTTCTTCTTCACGGCCTGGATGGCGGAGATACGATGTGCCTGCATGTTGTCCGGGGCTACCTCCAGCCACAGCGCCGCCAGTTTCTGCTGCGCGTTATCGGCGTTCAGTGACTGGGCAATGCGCATGGTCCGCTCAATCACGCCCAGATCGCGGGATTGCTGTGCCGCCTTCATGTAATTGACAAGGGTGACGTCGAATCGGCCCCGTTGGGCGGCTATCTCGCCGGAAAGCAGCAGGTACAGTTCTTCCGGTTCGAAATCGGCGTAACGGATGTCCGCTGACGGTTCCGCGGATGATGCAGTGGCGTCATCAGGCGACGAGGTGGATTGCGATTCCTGGTTGTCCTGGAGAAAAGCGCAGCCGGACAGGGAAAGCCCAAGCAGGCAGGTACCAAGCAGTAATGCAGACTTATGCATGCAACATCCCATGATCTGTGTACGATGCACCTGATCGGCCGGAGAAGGGTCTGGCGGCGGTCTCAGATGTGGCGTAGTGCGACAAGGCTCTATGATGGCACAAGCGCTTGATATTGCCCAACCTGTCAGCAGTTGCCGATATCACGATGGTTATGGGTGGCGACACTGGCTCCCGATCGTTAAAATGGCGGTATCGAACCGTCGTCAAAGATAAGGCAGTCTAACCCCGATATGGCACTGGTCACCCTCGGAATCAATCATCGCACCGCACCGGTAGAGTTGCGTGAGCGCGTCGCGTTCACGCCCGAGCGTATGGCCGAGGCGTTTGCCGAACTGCGTGCCACTTCCGGCGCCAGCGAGGCGGCGATCCTGTCTACCTGCAACCGCACCGAACTGTATCTGGCCGGAGATGACGACTGTGCCCCGGCGGTATTGCAGTGGTTGGCGGGGTTTCATGACATGGAGGCGGCAGACCTGGAAGACGTGCTCTACGTACATCGGGACTCAGACGCCGTGCGCCACATCATGCGGGTTGCGTCGGGGCTGGACTCCATGGTGCTTGGAGAGCCGCAAATTCTCGGCCAGCTCAAGGACGCCTATGCCCTCGCTCGCGAGCATGAGGCGAGCGGTGCGTTCCTGTCCCGTCTGTTCGAACATACGTTCTCCGTTGCCAAGCGGGTGCGCACGCAGACTGCTATTGGCGAAAACCCGGTGTCGGTGGCCTACGCTGCAGTCAGCATGGCGCACCACATCTTTGCGGATATGTCCCGCAATCGAGCCTTGCTGATTGGCGCCGGCAAAACCATTGAACTGGTCGCGAGGCATCTGGCCGACGCTGGCGTGAAAAACTTCCTGGTCGCCAATCGTACCCTGGAACGTGCCCAGGCGCTGGCGGACTCCCGTGGCGGGCAGGGCATTATGCTCTCCGACATTCCAGAACACCTGGCGAATGTGGACATCATCATTTCTTCCACTGCCAGCCCGTTGCCTATCCTTGGCAAGGGCGCCGTGGAGCGTGCGCTTAAAAAGCGCAAGCATCGTCCCTATTTCATGGTGGATATCGCCGTTCCCAGGGATATCGAACCCGAGGTGGGTTCCCTGGCTGATGTCTATCTCTATACCGTTGACGACTTGCGGCAGGTTATCGAGGAGAACGTTCGTTCCCGAGAGGGCGCCGCGCGGGAAGCCGAGAACATGGTTGCTGATGGCGTACAGCAGTTCCTGAGCCAGCTACGGGCCCTGGATGCTGTCTCCACCCTCAAGCAGTTCCGTCAGCGGGCCGAAGCCCTGAGAGACGGGGAGACCGAAAAGGCCATTCGCGCCCTGCGTAATGGCGCAGACCCCGAAACCGTGATGCGAAGCATGGCCCGGGGGTTGACCAACAAATTACTGCACGAGCCGTCCATCCAGGTCCGCAAGGCCACCACGGAGGGCAGAACCGAAGTCACTCAATGGCTCAGAGAGCTACATCAGCTTGATGTGCTGGATGCCGATGCGCCCATCACCCCGGAAAAACTATGAAGTCATCGATTCAGTCCCGCCTCGAGCAGCTTGTTGACCGCTTCGAGGAAGTCAGCGCGTTGCTGAGCGATCAGGGTACTATTGCCAACCAGGATAAATTCCGCGACCTGTCCCGGGAATTTGCCGAGATTGAGCCCATTGTTCACTGCTTCCAGGCATGGCAGAAATCCCGTGACGATGTTAAGGAAGCCACTGAACTGGCCCGCGACGGTGACGCCGACATGCGAGCCATGGCGGAAGAGGAGTTGGGCCTGGCGGAACAGAAGAGCGAGGAACTGGACGAAGAGCTCCAGCGCCTGATGCTGCCCAAGGATCCCAACGATGGCAAGAACGTATTCCTGGAGGTTCGTGCCGGCACCGGGGGCGATGAGGCGGCGATTTTCGCCGGTGACCTGTTCAAGATGTACATGCGTTATGCCGAACGCCAGCGCTGGCAGGTTGAGGTTATCAGCGCCAACGATGGTGAGCACGGCGGTTACAAGGAAATCATTGCCCGCATTGCTGGTAGTGCGGTCTATGGGGCACTGAAGTTTGAATCCGGTGCCCATCGGGTACAGCGGGTGCCGGAGACCGAATCCCAGGGCCGAATTCACACCTCCGCCTGCACGGTAGCGGTGATGCCGGAGGCGGATGAAACCGAGGCCGTTGAAATCAACAAGTCCGACCTGCGGGTGGATACCTTCCGAGCTTCTGGCGCCGGCGGTCAGCACGTCAACAAGACTGATTCGGCGATTCGTATTACCCATATTCCCACGGGCATTGTGGTGGAGTGTCAGGAAGAACGCTCCCAGCACAAGAATCGGGCCAAAGCGATGAGTTTCCTGGCATCGCGCCTCCAGAATGAGGAAATTGAACGCCAGCAGAAAACCATGGCGGCAACCCGAAAGAGCCTGGTGGGCAGTGGCGACCGCTCAGAGCGAATTCGCACCTATAACTTCCCCCAGGGGCGGGTGACCGACCACCGCATCAACCTGACGCTGTACAAGCTGGATGAGGTTATTTCCGGCGATCTTGATGCCGTCATCATGCCTTTGCAGCAGGAACACCAGGCCGACCTGTTGGCCTCCCTGGCTGATGATTGACAAACCCCTGGCCTGTGAGGCGTTGCTGACAGAAGCTGCCGGGCTTATTGGCGGTGATTCTCCGCGCCTCGATGCTGAGCTACTGCTGGGTTATGTGACGGGTTGGTCCCGAACCACTTTCCGGGCCTGGCCCGAGCGTGAGGTGGACGCGGCCCTGGTCGACCGCTTCAGAACCCTTGTGGAACGACGCTGTGAAGGCCACCCGATTGCACACCTGCTGGGCGAACAGGAATTCTGGTCACTCCCGCTGAAGGTCAATCCATCCACACTGATTCCCCGCCCGGATACTGAATGCCTGGTGGAGGCAGCGCTGGCGCTGGATTTACCGAGAAATGCCAATGTGCTGGATCTTGGTACCGGCACGGGTGCCATCGCACTGGCTCTGGCCAGCGAGCAACCCGGCTGGCGGGTTTCCGCCTGCGACGCCGTCCGGGAAGCAGTAGACCTGGCGACCGACAACGCCGACCAGTTGGGCCTGCCGGTGACGGTGCGACAAAGCAACTGGTTCGAGGATTTACCATCAGTTGCTTTTGATCTCATCGTTTCCAATCCACCGTACATCGCAGGGAATGATGTCCACCTGGGAGAGGGCGATGTGCGCTTCGAGCCGGCATCGGCCCTGGTAGCCGGCGATGACGGCCTCGACGATATCCGGCAGATAACCGCCAAAGCCCCCGCTTGGCTCTCGCTTGGGGGTTGGTTGATACTGGAGCATGGCTATGAACAGGGAGCGGCTGTGCGGCAGCTTTTTACCGATGCGGGATTGACCTGTGTGGAAACCCGCCAGGACTACGGCCGGCGTGACCGCTTCACCCTTGGGAGAAAACAAGATGCTGAACGATGAGGAACTGCTGCGCTACAGTCGCCAGATCCTGATGCCCCGGTTTGATATCGCAGGCCAGGCCAAGCTCAAGTCCGCGAGAGTGCTGGTGGTCGGTGCTGGCGGTTTGGGTTGCCCAGTAGCGCTCTACCTCGGGGCCGCCGGGATTGGCCACATGACGCTGGTCGACGACGACCAGATCGAGATCGCCAATCTGCAGCGCCAGATCGCATTCGAACAGTCCGACCTGGGTGAATCCAAAGCCGAACATCTGGCTGACCGCGTTAGGCGCATAAACCCCGATGTGTCGGTGACAACCCTTACTGAACGCCTGGAAGGCGATGAACTTCAGCGGCAGGTAAACTCGGCGACCCTGGTGGTCGACTGCACCGACAACTTCAATACCCGCTTCGCCCTCAACCGCGCGTGTGTTGCTGCCCGCGTCCCACTGGTATCTGGCGCAGCCATTCGTGGGGAAGGGCAACTGTCGGTTTATGACGTCCGCGATGACATCAGTCCCTGTTACCACTGTCTTTACTCAGAACAGGGCAACGAAGACCTGACCTGTTCCGAAGCTGGTGTTATCGGCCCCCTCGTTGGCATGATCGGCGCTTCCCAGGCAATGGAAGCAGTGAAAGTCATCACCGGTGTCGGCAAACCGTTGATTGGGCGCCTGCTCATTCTTGACGTCTGGCAAATGGAGTGGCGGGAAATGAAACTCGCCAGAGACCCAGAATGTCCAGTCTGCAAAAGCAGAGAGTCAGCATAAGGCGGGCTGGGGGAAGGCTCTGCCAAAACCGTGCGGAGCCATGGATGGCGGAGCCGAGCGTACATGGACGTATTCACAGCGTGTTTTGGCAGAGCCTTCCCCCAGCCGGCCGTTTCCTCCCAACGACGAAGCCGGCGCTTTAATTTTTCAGGGCCTGAAACTTTGAAATTGCCTCTTTCCTGCTTTCTTTCAGGTCAACGATAGGTCGTGGATACCCACCGGGAATCACACCACCGGCCCAGGGTTGGTGAATCCGTTTATTGTCCAGCTTTGCGATCTCGGGAACGTATTTGCGGATGAATTCGCCATCCGGATCAAACCGCTCACTCTGAGTGGCCGGATTGAATACCCGAAAATACGGCGCCGCATCGGTGCCGGTGGAGGCGCTCCACTGCCAGCCGCCGTTATTGGAGGCCAGGAAGCCGTCCACCAGTTTTGACATGAAATAGGCCTCACCCAGTCGCCAGTCGATGAACAGGTTTTTGGTGAGAAACATCGCCGTGATCATGCGCAGCCGGTTGTGCATCCAGCCGGTCTGGTTCAGTTGGCGCATGGCGGCGTCGACAATGGGGATGCCGGTGTTGCCCGATTTCCAGGCTTCGAAGTTCTCGCCGGGTGTATTCCATTGCAGGGCCTCGGTCTCCGGTTTGAACGCCCGGTGCATACTAATCCTGGGGTAGTGGTAAAGGATATTGATGTAGAAATCCCGCCAGGCAATTTCATTGGTCCAGGTGGCCAGGCCTTCCTGGTTGCCTCCCATACCTTGCTGCTGGCGGGCGGCAATCAGGCACTGTTTGCCGGAAAGCACCCCGTTGGCCAGGTAAGGGGAGAGCTGGCTGGTACCATCTACGGATGGCAGGTCGCGCAGATCCTTATAGTCCCCGCCGTGGTCGTCGAGGAACTGTTCCAGTTGCTGGTGGGCGGCGTCCTCGCCCGTTTCAACAAGCCGGGGTGGTGGATTATCGAAGCATTTTGGCAGGCCTTCATAATAAAGAGGCTTAACAGGCTCGCCGACGGGCTTGGGAACGGGAAAGAGGGTTGGCTGCGCCTCATCAACCCAGCTTCGCCACCGACGGGAAAACGGGGTGAACACGGAATAGGGCTCACCCTGTTGAGTAAGGATGGTGCCAACAGGCGCTACCGTCTGGTCCCGGTATTTATTCACCGCCACGCCAATATCATCAAGGGTGTGTTTTACGGCCTTGTCGCGGCGCCTTTCGTTAACTCCGTATTCCTCATTGAAATGCACATGCCGGATACTCTCGCGCCGGCAGAATTTTTCCAGTTTTTCAACGCTCTCGGCGAACGTGGTTGCGGTCATGAATGATAGGGGTATGCCTAATTTCGCCAGTTCTTCCGACAGCGCATTGGCGTGGTCCAGCACAAATTGAACCCGCGCCGGAGACCAATCATGCTCCTGCCACTGAGCCGGGGTTACGATAAAACAGGCCTGCACCGGTTGCTGTTGCTTGCAGGCTGCCGTAAGGGCAGCGTTGTCGGCAACGCGCAGGTCGTTTCGGAACCATACGAGCTGAGTCATTGAGCTTCCTGAGTTTGATGGCGGATCGACAGTTACGGATGGATATTCGCTGGAACGTGCTGATTGGATTATAGTTAATGGAAGAATTTATGGACAAAGGGCCGGAATGACGACGAGTCTGGACACACAGCGAACGATGCAGGATGGCCACTGGGCAACGCCTTACACATTGGAACCCGGGCAGACGCAATACCACGAACTCAGCCACACCCGAATCTGGATAACCCTGCTGGATCAGGAATGGCTGATCCGCTACCAGCGTATGCCCGAAGACGACAATCAGGAGCGTTGGCAGCAAAGGGTAACCCACACGCTACCCGATGCGGATCTGGAGGTTCATCGGTTCGTACGGCCGGATGATGGCAGTCAGGTTTGCTACCTGCCAGCGATGTCCAGCCTTGCTACGGTGATACGTCCCTATCAGCCGCTGACCATCCCCGCCGAGAGTGAGTGCACCATTTACGTGGGCACCCTCCTGTGGATGCGAATCCAGGCTGGAAGCAAAGGCACGCACCTGATGGAACTGCCGCTGGCAGATCCGTCGTTGACCTGGGTGGGAAGAACCACCATGGAAGGCGAGCTGTGCTACTCCGCCGCCACGTTTGCGCGCCTGGTGCTCGAAGCTGTGCCCAAACGTCCCTGGCGGGCGATTACCCCGGTGCGGATCGTCAATGAACGACAGGAACCGCTGTTGCTGGAGCGGTTCAATCTGCCCACCCCGTTGCTGTCCCTTCATCGCAATGACAAGGGGCAGCTATGGACACCGCGTGTGACGGTGACCTGCGAAACCGATATGAACTCAGCACGCCTGAAGATTGACCAGTCGCTTATTGCTGCTGCCGGGCAGTGCGAGCTTATTTCGCCGGCGCGGGAACAAACCTCCCGTGGCGGGTTGGTACGAGCCTACGACCGTATATTTGGCTGATATCATCGGCCAATTGTCGACATCGAATCCGTAAACGGAGTTACCTCCTTGATTGAGCAGTTTGAAAGCAGCCTGATGCAGTTTTTTGGTGCCATTGCCTGGGGCAAGTGGATCAGCACCCTGTTCCTGTTGATTCTTGGCATTGTGCTGGCTTCATTTGCGGCCCGTGGAGTTACCCGCTTCATGGAGGACCGTGCGTCACGGCACCACACGGTGATGTTGAGGCGGCTGGTTTTCTACATCGTGCTGGCCATATTCTTCGTCGCCGCCTTGCGTGAAGCCGGCTTCTCTCTCGACGTGGTGCTCGGTGCCGCCGGTATACTGACGGTTGCTATTGGTTTCGCCTCCCAGACGTCCGCCTCCAATATGATCAGCGGTCTGTTCCTGCTGGTGGAGAAGCCATTTGAAATAGGTAACTTTATTGAAGTGGAGAACACCATTGGCGAGGTGGTTTCCATTGATATGCTAAGTGTGAAGTTGCGCACGCCGGACAACCTGTATGTGCGTATTCCCAATGAAACCCTGATCAAGACCCGCGTGGTCAACCGCTCACGCTTTCCCATCCGTCGTATGGATCTGACGGTGGGCATTGCCTACGCCGAGGATGTGGAGCGGGTTGAAAAACTGCTTCTTGAGCTCGCGAGACAGAACAGTGCGAGTCTGGAAGAGCCGAAGGCATTTGTACTGGTCACCGGGTTTGGTCCATCCTCAGTGGACCTGCAGTTCTCGTTCTGGGTGCCCAGCAACAAAGTGTTGGAGGGTCGTAGCCAGATGATGGTGGCCATCAAGAAAACGCTTGATGAGGAGGGCGTTGAAATACCCTTCCCTCATACGAGCATTTATGCCGGAAGCCATTCCGAGCCCTTCCGGGTGGAGCTGCTTCGGCCGGAAACCACAACCAACAAGGGAGGCCCGGATGCCGACCAGAATGGATGATGCCTCGAAAGCCGGCCCGGTGCCGGACACAGACGGAAAGCTGGCATTGGGCTGGCGCGAGTGGGTTGCCCTGCCGGAGTTCGACATTTCCCGGATCAAGGCGAAAGTGGATACCGGTGCCCGCACCTCTTGTCTGCATACCTTCCGTACCGAACCCTACACAGAGAGCGGTCAGCGCCGGGTCCGCTTTTGGGTGCACCCGGTTCAGAACGATCTACATCACGTGGTGGAGTGCGATGCGGCGGTTCTGGATGAGCGCAACGTCTCGGACTCCGGTGGTCATAAAGAACTGCGCCTGGTGATCGAAACCCGGTTGGTGCTCGGCAACATCGAGTGGCCCATCGAAATGACATTGACCAATCGTGACTCCATGCGTTTCCGTATGCTGCTTGGTCGAACGGCAATGGCCAGGCGCGCCATTGTTCTTCCTGAATGTTCCTATCTTGCCGGCGAGCCGGCCCTAAGGACGAAAACATGAAAATTGCGATTCTGTCGCGTAACCGTCATCTCTACTCAACTCGTCGTCTGGTGGAGGAAGGGATCAATCGGGGCCACGAAGTGAAGGTGATCGATTGCCTGCACTGCTCCATGAACATCACGTCCGCGGACCCTCGCATTCACTACCACGAGGAAGTCCTGGAAGATTTCGATGTGGTGATCCCCCGTATTGGCGCGTCGGTGACCTTCTACGGGACGGCCGTGTTGCGGCAGTTCGAGATGATGGGCGTTTTCCCCGTCAATGAGTCCGTGGCCATTACCCGCTCTCGGGACAAGCTGCGTTCATTGCAGTTGCTGGCCCGAAAGGGCGTTGGCATGCCGGTGACCGGCTTCGCCAACAAGCCGGACAACGTGCCGGAACTGCTGCAGATGGTGGGCGGTGCCCCCGTCGTTATTAAACTGCTGCAGGGCACCCAGGGCATTGGCGTGGTGCTGGCCGAAACCCGCAAAGCGGCGGAAAGTGTCATTGAGGCTTTCATGGGCCTGAAAGCGGACATTCTCGTGCAGGAATTCATCAAGGAAGCCGGTGGCGCCGATATCCGCTGTTTCGTGATTGGTGACAAGGTGATTGCGGCGATGAAACGTCAGGGTGGGGAAGGAGAGTTCCGTTCCAACCTGCACCGGGGCGGTACTGCCTCTCTGGTGAGGATCACCCCCGAAGAGCGCAAAACGGCGATCACGGCTGCAAAATCCATGGGCCTGAACGTGGCCGGTGTGGATCTGCTGCGTTCCAGCCGCGGGCCCCTGGTTATGGAAGTGAACTCCTCACCGGGCCTGGAAGGTATTGAAAATGCCACCAGCAAGAACGTGGCCGGCATGATCATCAACTGGACCGAGAAAAACCAGAAGCCCTGGAAAACCCGCACCAAGGGGAGAGGCTGATATGGCTGCTCGGGCGCCGTTTGTTATCGCCGGTCACGAGGTCAAGGCCGGCACTCGACAGACTGTTGAGATTCCGGTTGCCAAACTATATACCCACACGCCACTGCATATTCCCGTTGAAGTGGTTCATGGGCGTCGAAGCGGGCCGGTACTGATGGTTTGCGGAGCGATACACGGGGATGAAATCAACGGTGTCGAGATTGTGCGCAGGGTGCTGACCAACTCCGCCCTGCGGCATTTGCGGGGGACGTTAGTGGCGGTTCCCATCGTGAATATTTTCGGGTTTGTCCAGCGCACCCGTTACCTTCCGGACCGCCGGGATTTGAACCGTTGCTTCCCGGGCAGCGAAACCGGCTCCCTCGGTGGTCGCATTGCCTACCTGTTGCGCACGCAGATCATGGAGAATGTCTCCCACATTATTGACCTGCATACGGGCGCCATACACCGGTTCAATTTGCCGCAGATTCGCGCGGAGCTCAAAAACCCGGAAACCATCCGTATGGCTGAGGCCTTTGGTGCGCCCATTATCATCAACGCCAGCCTGCGGGAGGGCAGCCTTCGCGCCTACGCTGATTCCCAGGATATTCCGGTGGTCACCTTCGAGGGCGGGGAGGCCCTGCGATTTGACGATGTGGTGATTTCCAGCGGCGTGAAAGGGGTCATCCGGGTGATGCGGGAACTGGAGATGATTCCCGCCAAGAAAGGCCCCAAGGCCCCGAGGAAACGCTCGGAAACGGCGGCAAACTCGCAGTGGGTGCGAACGGACACCGATGGCATCATGCGCCCGGTTGCCAGTCTTGGCCAGAAAGTCCGTAAAGGTCAGAGACTGGCCATGGTAGCCGACCCGTTCGGCGAGTCGGAAACCGCAGTGACATCACCCTGTTCCGGCATTGTTATTTGTGTGAATAACCTGCCGCTGGTAAACGAGGGCGAGGCGATCTACCACATTGCCCGATTTGACGAACTCAGCGAGGCGGAGAAGGCAATGGACTATTTCCGCAGTAGCTATGAAGGAGATGTGGGCGACGACGTGGTGCCCGTCCATCCCTGGGACGACCGGCAGAAATAGAAACGAGGTTGGACATGATCTGGGATCAGACCTTTATCGAACTGAAGCCCCAACCCAGGGGCTTTCACCTGGTAACCAATGAAATCCTGGCCCAGGCGCCGGCCCTGCAGAACTGTCAGGTGGGGCTTTTACACCTGTTTATCCAACACACGTCGGCCTCCCTGGCCATTAACGAGAACGCCGACCCGGACGTGCGCGGCGATCTGGAGCGCCATTTCAATGTGATGGTGCCCGAGAATGCGCCCCACTATGAGCACACCATGGAAGGCCCGGACGACATGCCGGCTCATATAAAAAGTGTTCTGGTCGGCCCCTCACTGACCATTCCCGTGAACGAAGGACACCTTGCCCTGGGCACCTGGCAGGGGATCTATCTGTGCGAACACCGGGACCGGGCCGGCGGTAGACGGGTCGTAGCAACTTTGCAGGGACGGTGGTAACCGCTTGCTGTCACATAAGAAAGTGGCTGGGTGTTCGCCCTTGTAAACCATGCATCACGGGCGCCTTTCTCTGTAGGCACCCTGAACGGGAGCTCAAAGTATGCAAATACTCGACCCTGAAATCGTCGCCGAAAACCTGCCCTGGAATGCGCTCGTCGACCAGTTGGAACGTGCTTTCGCTGGCGGCATCGTAACACCACCTCGCCACCATCATGCCGTTGAGCGTCAGGACGGGGAGGCTACGATGCTGCTGATGCCGGCGTGGGAAGATCAGGGTAAACAGCCGGGCTATCTTGGGGTGAAGATGGTGAACGTTTTCCCCCAGAATGCGAATCGCGGCATGCCCGCGATCAGCGGCGTTTACCTGCTGAGCGATGGCGCCACGGGCCAGCCCCTGGCCTGTATTGATGGTAGTGAGCTGACCCGTCGGCGCACTGCCGCGGCCTCCGCCCTGGCAGCCCGCTACCTGGCCCGCGAAGATGCCGAGACCCTGGTTGTCGTGGGCACTGGCAAGCTGGCGCCAATGTTGATTGAAGCCCATGCGTCGGTGCGGCCGATTCGCCGGGTCGTGGTGTATGGTCGCAACCTGAGCAAAGCTGAGGATCTGGCCCGGTCGTACTCGGGTTACCGTAAAGGGCAGGCGGCATTTGAGTCCGTTACCGCTACCGACAACCTGGCCTCGGTGGTTCCAGAGGCGGACATCGTCAGTGCGGCGACGCTCTCAACCCAGCCCATGATTCAGGGTGAATGGTTGAAACCCGGAACGCATCTGGATCTGGTTGGGGCATTCCGAAAGAATATGCGGGAGACCGACAGCGAATGCGTTGCTCGTTCTGATGTCTTTGTTGACTCCTATGCCGGCGCTAGAGGCGAAGCGGGAGATCTGCACTTTGCTGTGAACGATGGCGTTTTTGCCATGGACAAGATTCAGGCGGAGTTGTCTGAACTGGCAAGTGGTACCCATGCTGGCCGCAACGGTGATGATGCCATTACCCTGTTCAAATCCGTGGGTGTTTCGCTGGAAGATCTGGCTGCGGCGATCCTGGTTTGGGAGAACTACTCGAGTTCCAGTAAACAGGGTAAAGCCTGATCACACGGTTTTTGTCGTGCAATATGGGTGGATCTCCACCCATTACCTTCCTGGAAATGGGTGGAATGTTACCCGCTACTGCTTGATCTGCCCCGGCTTTATTAATGAAATATTTGTAAGATCAATTAGTTGCCGTATCTGGCCTGCTAGTTGCTGTTGTTCGTTGCTGTAAGTGTCCAACCGGAACCTGCTGGGCTCCGTTCTAGCACCCAACAAACACAACGAAACGGGAGCATTCTCTATGAAAACCCAATCCGTCTTTGCCATGGCATTTGTCTCAACGTTTGCCGCCACCAGTCCCGCCATTGCTCAGGACCGGTCTGATTGGCCGGATAACTTCACGGTCGGTACCGCAAGTCAGGGGGGAACCTACTTTGCGTATGGGTCCGGATGGGCAAACTTTGTCGCCGAGAACCTGGGCGTATCCGGTGGTGCTGAAATTACCGGTGGTCCGATGCAGAATATGGCGCTGGTTCATACTGGCGATCTGAAGTTCGGGCTGACCACCATGGGGCCGGCGCAGGAGTCCATCGACGGTAACAGCCCACTGGCACCGGGCATGAAAATGGACAATGTGTGCGCGATGTTTCCCATGTATGAAACGCCGTTTTCCGTCACCGCACTTTCCAGTTCCGGCATTACGTCTATCTCTGATATTCCCGATGGCGCCACCATCGGATTCGGGCCGGCCGGCTCCACATCCGACACCTATTTCCCCCGCATCATGGAAACCCTGGGCGTCAATTTTGAACGCCGCAACGGTAGCTGGTCTGACTTGGGCGGGCAGTTGCAGGATGGTCTGATTGACGTGGTGGCCTTTGCCGCCGGTATTCCTATCCCGGCCGTCAGCCAGTTGGAAGTGCAGACCGATGTGACCATCATCGGCATGACGGATGAAGAGGCCAAGAAGGTGACTGCGAATTTCCCGGTATCGGAATTCACCATTCCAGCCAGCACCTACCAGTCCCTGAATGAGCCGTCCCGCGTGGTCTCCATGTGGAACTTCGCCATGGTCAACTGCGACATGCCGGAGAGCTTTGTGTATGAAATTACCAAGCTGACCATGGAGAACAACGACAAGATGGTGTCCATCCACAAGGCCGCCAAAAACTCCATTCCGGAAAACTACACGAAGAACAACGTCTTGCCCTGGCATCCTGGCGCAGCTCGTTGGTTCAACGAAAACGGCTACACGATCGAAGACAGCAAGATCAATCAGTAACCATCGTGTGCTCAGGAGGGTCGCGGTGGTGGCCCTCCTGAGCAAAGCCGGCGAACCGCCGGCCCCGTTTCCCCGTGAGCAGGGTCTATCATGACTGACAAGCAACACCCCGAAGAACACCCGGTGAACGACATTGGCGATGACCACGTCCTGGCCCACGATGTCGATGAAGAGCCGGTTGAGGCCAATCGCCGCCTGTTTGAAGGCGGTATGCTGAAACTCGTGACGTTACTGGCCATCGCCTACTCGTCGTTTCATCTTTACAGCTTGAACATTGCGCCGCTGGAAACCTGGTCTTTCCGGATTGTCCACATTGCGGGGGCCCTGGTGTTGGGCTTCATCCTGTTTGCCGGTGCCCGTTTTGTCTCCGCCGAAGACGGTCCCGCACGCCATCGCTGGACAACATGGATTGGTGCCGTGGCTCTGGTGCCGGCCCTATACGCGCTGTACCAGACATTTTCATTCCACCAGATGATCCTGGATGGCACCCAGAGAGTTCCAGTTGACCTCGAAACCTGGCATTTCGGCTGGCCGCTGTTGGCCGCCAGTGCGATCGGTATCGTGATGAGCTGGTTTCACCAGCGCGAGCGCTCCCGCTTCAGTGTGCCGGATCTGGTGCTGATTGTGTGTTCGGTGGCGGTCGCTGCCTATTTTCTGGTGGTTTATAACACCTCCATGCGCATGTCCACGGGCACCTCGTTTGCGCCGGTCGGCATTTCATTCGCGGCCATTGCCGGCACAGCCCTGATCATGGAGCTGACTCGCCGGGTGGCAGGTCTGGCTCTGGTCATTATCGGGCTGGTCTTCCTGGTATATGTCTTCCTTGGGCCCTACCTGCCTGGCTTCCTGGGTTATCCTGGTTTATCGGTTCAGCGCTTCTTCAGTCAGGTGTATACCGACGCTGGTATCCTCGGCCCGACCACCGCCGTGTCGTCGACCTATATCATCCTGTTTATCGTCTTCGCCGCCTTCCTGCAGGCGTCAAAAGTGGGCGATTATTTCGTGAACTTCGCCTTCGCCGCGGCGGGTCGCACCCGGGGTGGCCCGGCCAAGGTGTCGATTTTTGCCTCCGGCCTGATGGGTATGATCAACGGAACCAGCGCTGGCAACGTGGTCTCCACCGGCTCCTTGACCATTCCGCTGATGAAAAAGGTGGGTTACAGCAAACGGTCGGCAGGGGCCGTGGAAGCGGCAGCCTCTACCGGTGGGCAAATCATGCCACCGATTATGGGGGCGGGCGCCTTCATCATGGCTGAGATTACCGGCATTCCTTATACCGAGATTGCCATTGCGGCGATCATCCCGGCCATCCTTTACTTCGCCTCGGTCTATTTCATGGTGGACTTTGAGGCGGCGAAGACCGGCATGCGTGGCATGCGCGAGGATGAGTTGCCCAAGCTCAAGACCATGGTGAAGCAGTGCTACCTGTTTGTGCCCATTATTATTCTGATTGTGGCGCTCTTCATGGGCTACTCAGTGATCCGGGCCGGTACGCTTGCCACCGTGTCTGCCGCAGTTGTCAGTTGGTTCTCGCCCAACAAAATGGGCATACGGAAGATCCTTGAGGCGCTGGAAATTGCGTCGTACATGGCCATCCAGATCATTGTGGTATGTGCGGCGGCCGGTGTGATTGTGGGCGTCATTTCCCTGACCGGTGTTGGAGCGCGGTTTTCCGTGTTGCTGCTGGACGTGGCCGAGGCCAGCCAATTGCTGGCGCTGATCTTCGCCATGTTCATCTCGATCCTGTTGGGTATGGGCATGCCAACCACAGCCGCATACGCAGTTGCCGCGTCGGTGGTCGCCCCGGGCTTGGTTCAGTTGGGCATCGAGCCACTTACAGCACACTTCTTCGTGTTCTATTTTGCGGTGGTGTCAGCCATTACCCCGCCGGTTGCACTGGCCTCCTATGCGGCTGCCGGGATTTCGGGCGCCAATGCGATGGAGACCTCCGTGGCCTCGTTCCGAATTGGTATTGCAGCGTTCATCGTGCCATTCATGTTTTTCTACAACGGCGCCTTGCTGATGGATGCCGGCTGGTTTGATATCGCCCGCGCACTGATCACCGCTCTGTTCGGAGTGTATATGCTGTCCGGTGGTGTGCTGGGCTGGTTTGCGCGGGCCTCCGCCGGTGTGATCACCCGTCTTCTGCTGATCGGTGCGGCGTTGCTGATGATCGAAGGCGGTTTATGGACAGACCTCAGCGGTATTGCTCTGGCGGTGGTTGCGTTCCTGGCGCAGCGTCAGAGCAAACTGCGTCCGGCGAGCACCTGAACAGCAGCGGCTGGAGTGTCCGGGCCAGGGCGGCCGAGTTGAAACTCGATTGCCCTGGCCCGGACAGGGCTATACTCTAGCGGCTTTCAACGGTTTTTCAGGAACCGGAGTGTATGTCCTACCGGATTATCGCGTTTCTTGTTTTTCTGGTGACTCTGGCCTTCTCATGGATGTTGGGTGGCTGGTATGGCTACCGGCAGGTTGAACAGGAGAGCGTGGAAGAGTCGTTTCGCTATCGCCAACTTGTGGCCAATGAGCTTAACCGGTATGTGCCCATCCCCGAGTTGATGGCCGAGCATCCGTTGTTGGCAGAAGCCCTGGCATCACCGGGTGACCCAGGTACACTTCTGCGGGCTAACGACCAGATGCAGCGAATGGCGACCATCGTCGGCAGTTCGGATGTCTATCTTATGGATGCCTCCGGAACCACTATTGCGGCTAACAACTATCTGCGCAGGGACAGCTTTGTGGGCCGCAACTTTGATTTCAGGCCCTATTTTCAGGACGCCATGGCGAGCGGGGATTCCGCCATCTATTTTGCCCTGGGCGTCACCTCCGATGTCCGCGGGCTGTATTTCTCCCATCCTGTCCGTGATGACAGCGGCGAGATTCTGGGTGTTATCGCCATGAAAGTGCTGGTGCATGAACTGGAATCACAGTGGCGTCGCCCCGCCTCATTGAGGGATTCGGAAATGGTCGTGTTGGACGACGCTGGCATCAGTTTCCTGTCCAGCAAGAGCGAGTGGCTGTACCGGAACTTTACCGGTGACAGCGGCGGCGCTCCCAGTGAGCAGTCTCGCCAGCGTTACCCTGACCGTGAGCTTTCGCCGATTGATTTCGACAGCCTGGGATCACCCTGGGGGCTTTCCGACATGGCAGGGACCATGCGTATCCACAATGATGGAGAAAGCCGCGAATACCTCAGGGTGCTTACACCTCTGCCACGTCTGGACTGGACGCTTCAGGTGATGGTCAGTACCCGCACCGTGCTGTGGAGTCGGCTTGGGTTTGCGGCGGTGGGCGTGGCGATCTTCGTGGTCGGCTTGCTCGCCTCGCTGTATTTGCGGGAACGCTATCGGCGGGAGGCTGAACTGGCACACAGGGGAGAGCAGCTTGAGCTCAGCGTCGCCAGCAGAACGGCGGAGCTTGAGCGTTCCAACCAGCAACTTCTGGATGAAATCCGCGAGCGGGAGAAAACCCGCGATGAGCTCCGGGAAACCCAGCATGAGTTGATCCAGGCAGCCAAGCTTGCCGTGCTTGGTCAGATGTCTGCGGGCCTGAACCATGAAATTAACCAGCCGCTCACGGCGATTCAGACCTATGCCCGCAACAGTCGTCGGTTCCTTGAGAAAGGGGCGACGGAGACGGTGGATGCCAACCTTTCAGAGATCATCACCCTGTGTGACAAAATGGCGGAGCTTACCCGCCAGTTCAAGGTGTTTGCCCGCAAATCGGAAGGGCCACCGGCACTGGTTGATTTGCGGCAATCGGTCGACGGTGCCCTAAAGATAATGGCGGCGCAGGAGAGCCGATCCGATATCTCCATTCAATGGCACCGCCCGGAACAACCGGTACAGTGCCATGGAGATCTGATCCGGATCGAACAGGTTATGGTGAACCTGGTGGCGAACGCCATTCAGGCAGTCGAAAGCAGCGAACGGCCGGAGATCACCATTGATGTGGAAGAAGATGACGGGCATTGGTATTGCCTTGTGCGGGATAATGGTTCCGGCCTGCCGGGCAGTACGGAGCGGATCTTCGAGCCTTTTTTCACCACCAAATCGGTGAAGCAGGGGCTCGGGCTGGGCCTTTCGATATCCCGGCAGATCGTGGACGCGCTGGGCGGCAGCCTGACGGGGCGTAACCGGAGCGACGGACCGGGCGCGGAGTTCGTATTGACACTCAGAAAGCGGGAGGCCACCGAATGACAGACGCATCGGTAATTTTTGTGGACGATGACCCGCACATCCGCCAGGCCATCGCGCAAACCCTTACCCTGGAAGACCTTTCCATTGCGTGTTTCGAGGATGCGCGGTCTGGTCTTGAGAGCATCTCACAGGACTATGAGGGCGTCGTGCTATGTGACTACAACATGCCGGGAATGGATGGCCTGGAAATGCTCGACAGGATTCGCGCCATGGATGAAACCATCCCGGTGATCATCCTGACCGGGCAGGGCGATATCAGCACGGCCGTCACCGCGATGCAGCAGGGCGCCTATGATTTCATCGAAAAACCCTTTGATCACGACGAGCTCCTGGAGCTGCTTCGCCATGCATTGGAAAAGCGCCACCTCGCGCTGGAAAACCGGCGGCTGAAGGCTCAGCTGAAGCATCTGGCCCGGCCAGGCCCCCGAATCCTGGGGGATTCAGCCGGTATGCAGAAAGTGATGGCGACCATCGACCCGGTACTGGATATCTCCGCCAATATCCTGTTGCACGGTGAGACCGGTTCGGGGAAGGATGCCTTGGCCCGCTATATCCACGAGAACAGCCCCCGAAGCGCTCACAACTTCGTTGCTATCAACTGTGGTGCTGTGCCCGAGAATCTGATCGAGAGCGAGCTTTTCGGTCACGAAGCCGGTGCCTTTACCGGTGCGGAAAAACGCCGCATCGGAAAAATCGAGTACGCGCACAAGGGCACTCTGTTCCTGGATGAGCTGGAAAGCATGCCCATGGCCCTGCAGGTAAAGCTGCTGAGGGTGCTCGAGGAACAGCGTGTGGAGCGCCTGGGCAGCAATCAGGTGCAGAATGTGGATGTTCGCATTATCGCCGCCACCAAGGCTGACTTGAAGCAGCTCAGCGACGAAGGCGAGTTCCGTGCTGACCTGTACTACCGGCTGAACGTGGTGAAGCTGGATATTCCGCCACTGCGCGAACGCAAGGACGACATCCCCGTTCTGTTTCACCATTTTGTGCTGATTGCGGCAGCCCGTTACGACCGGGAAAGCATCCCGCTGGATGCCAGCCAGGCCGCGCGTCTGATGCAGCATAGCTGGCCGGGGAATGTGCGGGAGTTAAGGAACCTGGCCGAGCGCTACGTTCTGCTGGGGCCAGCGGCGTTGGACGAAAACGATTCCTCCGTCACCGCCAATGTGTCCGGGCGCCAGACTCTGTCCGAGATGATGGACGACTTTGAACGTTCCGCCGTCGTCAGTGCGCTCAATGCCTGCCATGGCAGCATTAAGGACACCATGGTCCAGCTAGGCATTGCCCGTAAGACGCTGTACGACAAAATGAAGAAGTACGGGCTGGACAAGTCTCAGTTCCGGGATTGACCCTAAAGGCAGGGGTTCAGACGCGATACCGCCGTTCCGGTCGACCGACGCTGCCGTAGGTAACTTCCGCGGTTAACTCCCCCCGGCCAACGAGGAATTCCAGGTAGCGTCGCGCTGTCGTTCGTGACGCGCCCATGGCCTGGCCGACTTCCTCGGCACTCCACTGGCCGGATGAAACCACCTCGCGAATTTTATCCAATGTGATGCTATCGATGCCCTTGGGCAGTCTGTCTGTGGGTGCGGGCTGACTGGCTTCGCTTGACCCTCTGGGCAGCAGGGCATCGACTTCTTTCTGGGCGATTTGCACCAGGCCAGACAGTTGCCGCAAGTGGTCGCGGTAACGGTTGACGGCTTCCTCAAGGCGTTCGAAAACCAGGGGCTTGAGGATGTAGTCGAAGACGCCGCCGCGCAGGGCGCTCTTGAGCGGTTCCACTTCCTTGGCGGCGGTAATAAGAATAACGTCACTGCTGCTATCCCGCGCCCGGAGTTCCCGCAGCAGATCCAGACCATTGCCGTCGGGAAAATAGATATCCAGCAGGATCAGGTGTGGGGCCATAACGTCGATAAGGTCGCGGGCATCCCCCAGACTGTGGGCAATGCCGCAAAGCTCCACATTCTCGAGTCGCTCAACAAACCGGCGCTGGATTTCGGCGATCTGCCGGTCGTCCTCAACAATCAGGATCCGAAGGGTATTCAATGACTGTCACTCCCCTGACTGGTTTTCGGAAGGTAAAGGGTAAATCGCGAGCCCACACCCGGTAGGTTCTCCACCGTGATGGAGCCGCCCCAGCGATTCAGGAACTGACGCACCAGGTGCAGGCCATAACCGTGTTCTTCAGCGCCCGCCTTGGTGGTTACGCCTTTTTCGAAGATCTTCTGTTGAGATTGTTCCGGGATACCGGGCCCCTGGTCTTCAACCTCAAAGATCAGTTCATGCCCCAAGTCTGTCATGGATAGCTGAACCCGTCCTCCTTCGCCCGTTTGATGAAGGGTGGCCTCGAGGGCGTTGTCGATGAGGTTGCCGAGGACACTCACCAGTTGATCCCGTGGCATGTCGGCGGGTATATCCACCATGCGGCTTTCGGCATCGATCTGTAAGCCCAGCCCCATCTCCCGGGCGCGATTGTACTTGCCCATAAGGCAACCGGCGATAACCGGATCGGGGACGGCTTCCAGAAGCAGGTGAATCAGTGCCTGATGGTCGCTGACTTCGCTGCCGATCAGATTCAACGCGTCGTCATAGGCTTCAATCTGGATCAGGCCCGCGATGGTGTGGAGCTTATTCGAGTATTCGTGAGTCTGGCTTCGCAAGGTATCTGCGTATTGTTGTATGCGAGTCAGTTGCCGGCTGACCTGATCCACCTCGTCCTTCAGCCTGAAACTGGCCACAACACCGGTAATCTCAGCGCCCTGGCGAACAGGTAAGCGGTTGACGATCATCTGTCGGTTTCTCAGCCAGACCTCGCGGTCGAAGTCCGGCGTGCCGGATTCTAGTACCGACAGCAGGTCACTTTCGGGCAGAACATCGAGAATGGGACGGCCTGACAGCGGCGTGTCGGGGTCGATACCCAGGGTTTCCAGGGCGGTGCGGTTGAAGGTCGTGATCACACCGTCGCGGTTGATGGCGATGATGCCCTCCCGAACGGACTGCAAGGTGGCGTCCCGCTCCTGGAACAGGCGTGCGATTTCTTCCGGTTCCAGGCCGAAAATGGCGCGCTTGAAGCGCCCGGCGATCACCATCGCGATAAGTATGCTGACCAGCAGGGTAAGGCCAACCACGGTATACAGTACGAAGCTGTAGCGTTTGATGGTGGCATCCACCTGGTCAACTCCGTATCCCACGGAGACAATGCCGATGATCTCGCCAGTTTCTGGCTCGATCACCGGGGCCTTGCCACGCATGGATTCGCCGAGGCTGCCCGTGGCCCTTGCCACATAGGCCTTGCCATCAACCAGGGCACGCCGGCCCAGGTCACCGTCATCGTCGGCCATGGAGTGGCCAATGCGATCAGGGGAGGGGTGTGCCAGGCGTATGCCCTGGTGGTCACCAATGACGATGAACAAAGCTTCGTTGGTGCGGGTCAGTCGATTTGCCAGCCGGTTCAGCCCTTCAATATCACGCTCGCGTACTCCCTCGATCACCGAGGGGGCTGCCGCGACGGTCTTCGACACCATGAGAGCCCGTTGTCCGATTTCATCAAACAGGGAGTCGCTGAGGTAATAGCCGGCGAACACGCCTATGAGGATCGTCTGCGCTGCGCTGACGAATCCGAGCGTGAGGATCATTCGGGTTTTCAGTTTGGTTTTTCGGAACACGTTGTCAGCAGTGATTGGTTTGTTGTCGTTATGGGGTCAGGTTAAAACACCCGCTTTACGATTGCCCGTAAATTTTATGAACGAAACGCCCTTTAGTTTCTTTAAAGGCATTACGCGCACAAACTTCTGGCCTCAGTGGTGAATCTTTAACCTCAGTCAGGTAGCGCTTCACGTTGGCCCTGAACGCGGGCCCGTACCCTGGAAGCGATCACAAAAACAAGACAGAGGTGACAATCATGACTCTCAAACGAAGCTTGTCGTTTATCGCGGCAGCGGCTTTCAGCCTTAATGCCATGGCATGGCAACCCTCCGGAAAAGTGGAATGCATCGCCCCGTCCGACCCGGGTGGCGGCTGGGACTTTACCTGTCGCAGCGCTGGTAATGTAATGAGGGACCTTGGCCTGGTTGATGGCACCGTACAGACCATCAATATGGCCGGTGCTGGCGGCGGTGTTGCCTATGCTCACACGGTCAGCAAACGAGCGGAAGATGACAAGCTGATCGTCGCCGCATCAACGGCAACCACCACCCGTCTCGCCCAGAAACAGTTCCCCGGGCTGGATGCCGATATGGTGACCTGGATTGGCGCGCTGGGCGCGGATTACGGCGTCATTGCCGTAGGCAAGGACTCACAGTATGAGAACCTGAATCAACTGCTCGATGCCATCAAGCAGAATCCGAAATCCGTCAAGTTCGCGGGCGGCAGTGCCCGGGGTGGCTGGGATCATCTGAAGGTGCTGATCACCGCGAAGGCCGCCGGCGCCGATCGACTGCCCGCCATTCCGTACCTTTCCTACAATAACGGTGGTGAGGCCATGACCCAGGTGGTCGGTGGCCAGGTCGACGCCTTCACCGGTGATATCTCCGAAGTCACCGGTTTCCTGTCGTCGGGCGACCTTCGTGTTCTGGCCGTGCTGGCCGACGAGCGCCTGCCGGGTGAATTTTCCGATATTCCGACCGCAAAAGAGCAGGGCGTTGACGCCGTTGGCCCGAACTGGCGCGGTTTTTACATGCCCAAGGGTGCTTCCAGTGAGTCCAAGGCGTTTTGGGTCGAGACCGTCGATACCCTGTATGCCAGTGAGGAGTGGAAAAAGGTGATGAAGGCCAATGGTCTCATCCCGTTCCATCCGCCTGCAGATGAGTTCGACAGCTTTGTCGAGCAACAGGTACAGGACATCGAGAACCTGTCCCGCGAAATAGGACTGCTGAAATGACAGGCCTGGGTGATCGGCTTCTTGGCCTGGGCCTGATGGTTCTGGCAGTGGCTTACGGCTGGGTTGCACAGCAGTGGCCCGAGCCGTTTGGCGGCGCCGAAACCGTTGGGCCGGAAACCTTTCCAACCATCCTTGCGGTGGTTCTGGTTGCCGGCAGCATCTACCTGATGGTCAAGCCGGACCCCGACGCCCAGTGGCCGCTGGGCCGGTCCGCAGTTGAGCTGGTGGTGTCGCTGGTTGTGCTGGTGGTCTACGCGATGCTGCTTGAGCCCCTGGGGTTTGTCATCTCGACAACCCTGGCGGTTGGCACCCTTAGCTGGCGCATGGGCGCGCCCGCCAGGAATGCCTTTTTAACGGGCCTGATCAGCGCCGTGGTGGTGTTCGTCCTGTTCAACTATGGCCTGGCGTTGAGCTTGCCTGCTGGCATCCTGGAGGTGAACTGATGGAAACGCTCGGTTTTCTGATGGAGGGGTTTGCGGTTGCCCTGACACCGTACAACCTGATGTTTGCGCTCTTCGGTGCTTTCGTGGGCACCCTGATTGGTTGTTTGCCCGGCCTGGGGCCGGCAAACGGTGTGGCGATCCTCATCCCGTTGGCGTTTACCCTTGGCTTGCCGCCGGAAACTGCCATGATCCTGCTGACATCGGTTTACGCCGGCGCGATGTATGGCGGCCGTATTTCCTCCATCCTGCTCAACATTCCCGGTGACGAACCGGCGATGATGACCTGCCTCGATGGCTACCCCATGGCCCAAAAGGGGCGGGCGGCCGATGCGCTGGCGATCTCTGCTATTGCGTCCTTTGCCGGTGGGCTGATCGGCACCATCGGGTTGATCATGCTTGCCCCGGTGCTGGCGAGGTTTGCCTTGAGTTTCGGCCCGGCGGAGTATTTCGCGCTGTTCCTGCTGGCCTTCGCCACCCTGGGTGGTATTACCGGCAAGAACCCGATGAAGACGGTGATTGCCGCGACCCTGGGGATCATGATCTCCACCGTGGGCATCGATATCTCCACCGGCACCCAGCGCTACACCTTCGGTGTGCTGGAGCTGTACGAGGGTATCGATTTCATCCTGGCGATTGTTGGCCTTTTCGCCATTTCGGAGTTGTTGTTCTTCGTCGAGTCGCGCATGGGCGGTGGGCGTAAGAAAATGAACGTGGGCAAGCTGACCCTTACCTTCAAGGAGTTGGTCTCCACGGTTCCCACCCAGCTTCGTGGCGGCGTGCTTGGATTCATTTCCGGCGTGCTGCCGGGTGCCGGTGCGTCCCTGGGCAGTTTTATCAGCTACACCCTCGAAAAGAGCGTGATAGGCAAGAAGGGCACGTTCGGCGAGGGCGATATCCGGGGTGTGGTGGCGCCTGAGGCGGGCAACAACGGTGCCTCATCAGGCGCGCTCGTACCCATGTTGACCCTGGGCGTGCCAGGTAGCGGTACCACCGCGGTGCTGTTGGCGATGCTGATTTCATTGAACATCACACCGGGCCCGCTGATGTTTACCCAGAACGCCGATATTGTCTGGGGCGTCATTGCCGCCCTGCTGATTGGCAATGTGCTGCTGCTGGTGCTTAACATCCCGTTGGTTGGCTTCTTTGTGCGCCTGCTGTCGGTGCCGCCCATGTACTTGCTGCCGATTGTGACCATGGTTGCCTTCGTGGGCATCTATTCCATCAGCAACAGCGCCTTCGACCTGTATTTCATGGTGGCGTTTGGCGTGGCGGGTTATTTCCTGCGCAAACTGGAAATTCCGGTGGTGCCGATTATTCTCGGGCTATTGCTCGGACCGGAGATGGAGAAGAACCTGGGGCATGCCCTGGTGTTGTCAGACGGCGACTGGAGCATTCTGTGGGAAAGCACCCTGGCCAAGAGCTTCTGGCTGGTTGCCGCTCTGAGCCTGGTGTTGCCTTATGTGGTGGGTCCGGTGCTGCGTCGCCGCATGAACGCAGCGATGAAGGAAAGCCCGGCCAGCGATTGATTCGGTTCCCGGTCGCTAACCTCCGCTTTGCCGCACCGGATGACCGGTGCGGCTTTTTTGTGGTGCGCCAGGCATGGCGCGTAGCGCCTTGACGGCGCTGTTCCGGTGCAGGTGGTGCTGGCCGGATGACTTGGGGGTGCAAGTCCCCTATGGGCCCGGTAAGG
>NZ_LSMM01000033.1:0-54830 GCF_001566815.1 Marinobacter sp. Hex_13 | reverse complement strand
CAGATACTGGACGGGGAACCATCCAGCCGTTTATCCATTTTGACCACACGGCCGGTCAGCAGCAGTCCCCAGGTGGAGGCGTTAACCAGGGTCGACTCACTGCGGCCCACGTGCTTCTTCCAGTCGGCGTCCGACAGCTTGTCCTGAATCAACGCATCGGCGGTGTATTTGTCGGGGATACGCATCAACGCCTCGGCCAGACACATCAGCAGGATGCCTTCTTCGGTATCAAGGCTGTATTCCTGCAGCAATGCGTCAACCATATGGACCGAGTCATCCTGCTCGCGGACCTTTCTGATCAGGCTCGTTGCCGTTTCAGCGACGTCTCGATGCTCAGAAGCATTGCTTTGGGCAAGGGGAATCAGTTCTTTGAGGTAACGTGTTTCGTCGACGGCGTAGTTGGCAGTAATCGATTGCCAGAAGAACGACTTTGGCTGTTCCTGAAATGCAGGCTCGAGCACCTTGCTTGCATTGAACATCTGAGCGCCTCGCCGACGGTTCCCGTCAATGGCCGGGCCCCTCGAACTTTTTATGGTTGGGTCAAACAACGCGCACATACCGAACTGCGCTGTGACGTGATCAGCTACCCTGTTAAGTTAGTATTACTACGGACTGCAAGCTTACAAAATCCTACGATTCTTTTGTAAATTCGTCCGAAAATGAGGCTTTTTTAACAAATCAGGCGACTTTGTCACCAAAACGCAACCTGGAGGGTGTCGTACCCTTGTGTTTTCTGAGGGCGTTGGTGAGGGCACTTTGGGAGGAAAATCCAGTTCGATAACTGACTTCGGAGACCGAAAGGGATGTCATGGTCAGGAATTGCACGGCCTGGTCAAGTCGGGTCTGGAGCAGAAACTGGTGGGGGGTAATACCCGTCACGTCACGGAACATCTCGTGGAAGCGGCTGACACTCAGGCAGGCCACACCGGCAAGGTCGCTTACCGATATCTTGCGCTGAATATTCTCCATGATGTAACGGCGGATCGTGTCGGGGCTGATGGCATGGCGGTTCTGGCGAACCTCCCTGCCTTCGTTCAGGCGTTCGGCCATGCAGTGCAGGATGCTTGCCCCCATGTGCCGCAGCATATCCTGATTATCCGGCGAGCGATCGAACTCTCCCGCCACGAACTGAACCAGCCCTTGCAGCTTATTGTCCAGAACCAGTGTCCGCGGCCGCTCAAACAGGGGCGCGAGCGTTTCATACTCACTGTGGCCCGGACTATTGATGGCTGGCATGTAGGGATCGAGATTGATAACCAGAACGTGGTTCTGCAGGTCACCACAGTAATCATGGCGCGCTTCAGTGGGGACCAGGCAGGCTCGCCAGGTGTCCAGGTGCGAACCTGTTCCGTCCACACTCAGGTCGGCCTCTCCACGAACACCGACAACAATCTGGTGATGCTCGTGACGATGGTGGTGTGAAGCGGTGGGAAGCTTGAGCAAACGTGCGTCCAACATGCCCGCGATCCGGAAATTTCCTGAGAATGTAGCTCAATTAAAGCAGATCATCGGCAAACTTGCACGACTACGCCCGATTCACCAGATTCCGAAGCAAGCCCGCGACCTCGTCGCTGACCGTCTCAATCGGCTGAGAGGCGTCCACAATGTGATAACGGCCCGGCGCGTTGGCGGCGCGAGCGAGATAGGTTTCGCGTATTCGCTCAAAAAATGCTACCGCTTCCTGTTCGAACCGGTCCAGGTCGCCCCTGTGGCGGGCACGGGTCATACCGGTTTCCACCGGTGCGTCCAGCAGGATAACGTGATCCGGGCGCACCGTACCCTGCACCAGGCTTTCCAGTAGCGCTATGCGATCGGCGGGCACACCACGCCCTCCCCCCTGATAGGCAAAGGTGGCGTCGGTGAACCGATCACACAGCACCCAGCGACCAGCCTCCAATTCAGGAAGAATACGCGTATGGAGGTGTTGTGCCCTGGCGGCGAACATCAGGAGCAGCTCGGTGGTTTCGTTCACGGGCTCATCACGCGGCGCCAGCAACAGCTCGCGAATGGACTCCGCCATCGGGGTGCCGCCGGGCTCTCGGGTCACAACGCATTCAACACCAAGCGCGTCCAGCGTACTTGCGGCGTTCGCCAGTTGAGTGGACTTCCCAACCCCTTCCGTACCTTCAAAGGTAATAAACTGCCCCCGTCGGGTCATTGGTCACCCTCTTCCGCTGCTGTATCTGGAGACGGAGTTGGAGAGGAACGGTAGTCTGAACGGCGGTTGAGCTGAAACGCCCTCACGGCCTTCTGGTGTTCCGCCAGGGTTTTCGAGAACTTGTGGGTGCCATCGCCGCGCGCCACAAAGTAGAGCGTGTCGCCTTCAGCCGGATTCAGGGCCGCATGAATCGCTTCCCTGCCTGGCAACGCGATGGGCGTGGGCGGCAGCCCGTCGATCCGATAGGTATTGTAGTCGGTGTGGGTTCGCAGATCCTTACGGGTGATTCGCCCCTGGTACTTCTCCCCCATCCCATAGATTACGGTAGGATCGGTCTGCAACCTCATACCTTTCTCCAGGCGCCGGACAAAGACACCGGCGACTTCTTCTCGCTCATGGACCGCACCGGTTTCGCGCTCAACAATCGACGCCATAATCAGAGCTTCATAGGGAGAATCGTAAGGCAGGTTTTCAGCCTTAGCCTGCCATTCCGTCGCAAGCACCTCTTCCATTCGCTCAAAGGCCCTGCGTAGCAGGTCAAGGTCGGTTTCACTGCTGGTAAACAGATAGGTATCCGGGAAAAAGCGGCCTTCAGGATGCGACCCGTTGGCACCCATCTCTTCCATGATCCGCTCGTCGGTCCAGTCGGCGGTCACCTGCCCAAGACGCTCACTGCTGGCGAGCGCGGCGCGCATGTCACGGAAGGTCCAGCCTTCAATAAACTGAATCTGCCAGTGTTTGGTGTCACCGGCGACCATCGCATTGATCATGTCGAGACTGGTCATGCCATCGGTGAATTCATATTCGCCAGCCTTTAATAGCGCCTGCTCCGGGTAAAGACGACCATGAATCTTCAGCCACAGACTGTCGCCCACAAGGCCTTCCGCTTCGAGTTTACGCGCAACCTGACCGTAACCGCTCCCGGAGGGCACGCTGAACAGAACCGGCTCATCCAACGCTACAGGTTGCTCAAGGGTCTGAAGCCCCTGCCATAACCAGAGACCACCCCCGGCAAGCGCCAGGACGGAGAGACAGAACACACAGATGAGTAACTTCTTGAACAAGCTTTTATTCCAAAGTTTTCAGAGGGTCGCAGATTGTCTCAAGCCCATCATCAACTGGCAAATCAACGCTGCCCAATCTGCGAACCGCGACAATGCCGACAACGCTGTTAACGAGATACAGTCCACGCAGCCCGGGTGACGACAGTAACGCAGGCTGGATGATCTGCTCCCGGATGGTATGGCCGGATGCGCGCAGACACTCAAGGGCGTACTGCCGCATGACACCTGCCACCGCAAGGCTCTCAACCGGCGGAGTTACCCACTCGCTCTCCATCCTGACAATAAGGTTGGTTCGCGTCCCCTCAAGCAACTGCCCGTCGGCATTCGCCATGATCAGTTCGAATTCCTCGCCACTGAACTCACGGCTTGCCATCACCTGCTCCAGCCGGTTCAGGGTCTTGATACCCGCCAGCCTCGGATTCACGGTGAGTGGAAACTGCGACAGCGCTGCGACCACACCCCCCGGTGCGGGGAGCGTGGGCATCGGTGAGGAGGTAACAATCAGGTTTGGCACACATTCGACAGGCAACCGGTATCCTCGCCCACCACTCCCCCGAGTGAGGACCAACTTCAGCACCCAGCCGTCATTGCCGTATCGGGAGGCCAAATCGCAACCCGAGCGGGTAATTTCAGCATCCAGGTCACTACGCTCGACCGGAATGCCCAAGCGGCCGGCATCGGCCACCATACGATCCAGATGGTGTGATCGCAGCAGGGCTTGCCGGCCACGCATGCGGATAGTTTCAAACAACCCGTCGCCGTAGGCCAACCCACGATCTGTCGCGGAAATACCGTTGCCGTCGGGACGAATAACGTTCAACACAACCCGATCAGCCCTCGTAACGACGGAAAATCAGGGTGCCGTTTGTACCGCCAAAACCAAAAGAGTTGGACAACGCAACCCGGACATCTGCCTTGCGGCTCTTGCCGGCTACAAAATCCAGGTCACAACCATCATCGGGATCGTCAAGGTTGATGGTCGGCGGCAGCACACCCTCCCGGATCGCCAATACTGAAAAAATCGCCTCAATGGCCCCTGCAGCGCCAAGCAAGTGCCCGGTCATGGACTTGGTACTGCTGACTGCCAGCGTGTAAGCGTGGTCGGCAAATACCGATTTCACTGCAGACACCTCTGCCAGATCCCCTACGAGCGTGGAAGTGCCATGGGCATTGATGTAGTCGATGTCGTTGGCGCCGAGCCCGGCGTCGCGAATCGCATTCTTCATGGAGCGCGCGGCACCCTCACCGTTTTCAGGGGGAGCGGTTATATGGAACGCATCGTCGCTCATACCGAAACCGATTACTTCGCCATGAATGGTGGCTCCACGGCGTTTAGCATGCTCGAGATCCTCCAGCACCAGCACGCCAGCGCCGTCGCTGAGCACAAAGCCATCCCGGCCTCGATCCCACGGCCGGCTGGCCTTTTCCGGTTCGTCATTGCGGGTGGACAACGCACGCGCTGCCGAAAACGCGGCAATTGAGCTTCGGGTGGTGGCCATTTCCGAACCGCCAGCCAACATCACATCGGCATCACCGTAAGCAATGGTGCGCGCCGCATAGCCAATGTTATGGGTGCCGGTCGTGCAGGCTGTCACGATCGCGATGTTTGGGCCCTTGTAGCCAAAGCGGATAGCCACGTTTCCTGAAATCATGTTGATTACGGAGGCTGGCACGAAGAACGGAGACACCTTTCGCGGCCCGGACTTCTCCATGGTGATCACGTTCTTCTCGATGTATTCAAGGCCACCGATGCCTGAGCCGATGGCAACCCCAACCCTTTCACGATCAAGATCGGTGTATTCATCAAGGCCACTGGCGTCCACGGCCTGCTGGGCCGCAATCAGGCCGTAATGAATGAAGGCATCCAATTTTCTGGCGTCCTTCGTGGACAGGTAAGGTTCCATATCCAGATTCTTGATGCCACCGCCGATCCGTGTGTTGTATCCGGTGGTATCAAAGCGGTCGATCCCGGCAATGCCGCTGCGACCGGAACGAATACCGTCCCAGGACGAATCCACATCGTTACCCAGTGGCGAGAGCATTCCCATGCCTGTGATTACAACACGTCGTTTAGCCATACCCCTTCACCTGAGTTTCTTGCTGATCATGAACTGTCATTCCTGCCAATAAAAAAGCCGTCCGATGTCTAATCACATGGACGGCTTTTGCCTGGCGTATAAAGCGTGCGGAGTATCAGGTGTGCGCGACGATGTAGTCGATCGCGTCCTGGACACTCGCCAGCTTTTCCGCTTCCTCGTCGGGAATCTCGGTCTCGAACTCTTCTTCGAGTGCCATGACCAGCTCAACGGTGTCCAGTGAGTCAGCGCCAAGGTCCTCTACAAAAGAAGATGTGTTCTGAACTTCGGACTCTTTAACGCCCAACTGCTCACAAACGATCTTCTTCACGCGCTCTTCAACTGTACTCATAATGTCCTCACTTTTGTGTCAACCAAGCAACTTAAGTGCTGCCAGTTTAGTTTAAACCATACCTGCAAACAAGCAGGGGTTCCATTCAAACATGTTGTGCGACAAGGGTTTGCGCACACGCCCCCCTCAGGGACTATCCCATGTACATACCACCGTTAACGTGGATCGTTTCACCCGTCACGTAACCAGCGGCCTCCGACGCCAGGAAGGCAACCACCGCAGCCACTTCTTCCGGCTCACCCAGACGACCGGCAGGTATGACTTCCATCATAGCCTCACGTTGCTTGTCGTCCAGTTTTCGGGTCATATCCGTATCGATAAATCCGGGCGCTACACAATTGGCGGTAATGCCCCGGTTCGACATTTCTTTCGCCAGGCTGCGGGTAAAACCCTCAACTCCGGCCTTGGCAGCGCAATAGTTGGCCTGTCCTGGGTTACCCATACCAGCCACAACCGAGCTGATATTGATCACCCGACCCCATCGCGCCTTGGCCATTCCCCGCAATACGGCCTTGCTGGTTCGGTAGACGCTGGACAAGTTGGTTTCCACCACGGCCGCCCAGTCATCGTCCTTCAGCCGCATCAGCAGATTATCACGAGTGATCCCTGCGTTGTTGACCAGGATCGCCGGCGCACCAGCTTTCTCGTTGATTTCCTTCAGGCCAGCCTCGATGCTGTCCGGGTCGGCGACGTTCATTACGATACCGAAACCCTTCGCGCCTGCTGCTTTCAGGTCAGCGGAAATCGACTCGGCGCCATTCTCACTGGTTGCCGTACCGACCACCATGGCGCCCTGATCTGCCAGCGCCTTTGCAATGGCCTTTCCGATCCCGCGAGTTGCACCCGTTACCAGCGCTGTTTTGCCTTCAAGAGACATGTGTTGCTCCTATTTATTACTGTCCAAATGCCTCTGACGCCTTTGCCAGCGCATCCGGCTCGTCAATGCCGTAAACCGACAATTCACGGTCAATGCGCTTCGCCAGCCCTGCAAGGACCTTACCGGCGCCGCACTCTACAGCGATCCGCACATCATTTGCCACCAGTTTACGAACTGTATCGGTCCACAACACCGGAGAGTATAGCTGCTTGACCAGATTAGCCTTGAGGGATTCACTGTCCTGAGCGACAGAAGCGGTAACATTCTGTATTACCGGGATGACAGCATCGTTAAACGTTACTTCGTCCAACGCGGTTGCCAGTTCCTCCGCGGCTCCCTTCATCAGGGCACAGTGGGAAGGTACACTCACCGGCAATGGCATGGCCTTGCGGGCGCCTCGGGCCTTGCAGGCTTCGATGGCGCGTTCAACCGCCCCAGCAGCACCTGCAATCACGACCTGCCCAGGGGCATTGAAATTGACGGCGGCCACCACATCGCCATTTGCCGCCTCGGCACAGGCGGCGGTTACGTCGTCGTCCTCGAGACCAATAATGGCTGCCATCTTGCCTTCGCCGGCTGGCACAGCGGCCTGCATGAGCTCCCCACGCAGGCGCACCAGTTTAATGGCGTCAAAGAAGTTCAGGCTTTCCGCGGCGACCAGCGCGCTGTACTCACCAAGGCTGTGCCCGGCGACAAAGTCAGGCGCCTGACCTCCGGCTACAAACCACTGCCGCCAGAGCGCGACACTCGCTGCCAACAGCGCTGGCTGGGTAACCGTGGTCTGATTGAGCTCTTCCGCAGGTCCATGCTGGCACAGGTGCCAGAGATCATAGCCCAGCACATCGGAGGCTTCGGAAAACGTTTTTTCTATGATCGGCCAGTTCTCGGCAGCTGCTCCCAGCATGCCGACAGACTGCGATCCTTGTCCGGGAAAAATAAAGGCTGATTTCATAGTGGGAATCTTACCGTCAATGAGGGGTTACGGGAGATTAGCCAATAGTACAACCTGGGGGCCGATCCGGCCAATCTAGCAAAAATGGGGAGAGACTTTAGTCTCAGGGAGAGGCCAAGGCTTGAGCGCTTAGATCATCAGGTCGTCAAGACGTTCGTTGATACGGCTGGGCACTTCCAATTCTACTTCACGAACCGCCTGACGTATGGCCGCCAGCATGGCGCGCTCGTTGGCATTGCCATGGCTCTTTATCACCACACCCTGAAGCCCCAGGAGACTGGCGCCATTGTGTCTTGACGGGTCCATAAGCCGAAGCAGCCGTCCGATGATCGGCCGCGCCAAAACGCCGACACACTTGCCGTAAAAAGTTCGCGTGAAAGCTTGTTCAAGCAGCTCAATCAGCAGACCGGCAACGCCCTCACCCGTCTTTAGGGCAATATTCCCGACAAAACCGTCGCACACCACCACGTCCGCCACGTCACGGAACAGATCACTGCCCTCAATGTATCCGATATAGTTGATGGTATCGCACTGAGCCAGCATATGAGAGGCAAGCCGCACTTGCTCATTACCCTTGATTTCCTCTTCGCCAACGTTAAGCAGAGCGACTCGAGGTTCTGGCTGATTGCAGATCGCCGACGCCATCAGTGAGCCCATCAGTGCGTACTGATAGAGGTTTTCCGCGGTGGAATCCACGTTGGCGCCCAGATCGAGCACGTGGCAACGCCCCCGAAGCGACGGAATCAGTTTGGCGATTGCAGGGCGTTCAATGCCCGGGTACATGCGGATAACAGAACGGCCGAACGCCATGAGCGCACCGGTATTGCCAGCACTGACGCAACCTTGAGCAACACCGTCGCGGACAAGCCCCAACGCCACGGCCATCGACGAATTACGTTTGTGGCGAAGCGCATGGGAGGGCCGCTCATTCATCCGCACGACATCGGCAGCTTCGACGATACGAATCCGCGAATGCCCAGGATGCAACAAAGCCTCGAGCTCACTCCGGATTCCCACCAGAACAAGACTCAAGGCTTCGTTTTCTTTCACCGCGGCCAGTGCAGCGGAGGCCACAACGTCGGCTCCGCGATCACCACTCATGGCGTCAATTGCGATGGTGACCGGATTCACCGTTCCTCCATCTCGCACTGGCGGGTGGATTTGCTCGCGACGGCTTACTCGTCGCTAGCCTCAATTACCTGCTTGCCACGGTAAAAACCATCCGGAGACACATGGTGGCGACGATGCACTTCACCAGTTGTCGTGTCAGTGGACAGAGCTGCCGTGCTCAGAGCATCGTGTGAACGGCGCATACCGCGCTTTGAGCGGGTCTTTCGGTTTTTCTGTACAGCCATGATTATGCTCCTGACCTGATAAACGTGTGTTCGTTAAATTCGCGACGGTTTCCAGAGAAAACGACGCCTGATTAATGTTTCTTAGTCTTGAGATCCGCCAGCACGCTGAACGGGTTGTCTTCAGACTTCCTGACCGGCTCGTCCACGGATTCATCCGACTCAAAGGCTTCCAGCTCTTCTCGGGCGGGACATTCGTCACGCTCGTGGAGCGGAAACGGAGGCAGAACCAGCAGCAGCTCGTCCTCAGTCAAGGACCACAAATCCGCGCTGAAATCGTCCGTCAGAAACGGTTCAAGTTCTTTTGGCAACTGTTGGGCCTGCTCGTCGCTGGTCACCAACCCCAACGTAAAGCGGGAGACCAGTGTCTTTTGCATGGGCCCCATGCAGCGCTGACACTCCAGGGTAACCGGTGCTTCCAGTTCACCTGTCACCATGCGCCGGCGCTCGCCGTCCATGGAGAATGACAGGCTTACCCGGCACACAGCGCCATCCTCAAATCCAAATACAGAATCACCAAAACGAGACAATGCCTGCAGAGGAATTTCTCCCTCCAACACTATTTCTTGCTCTGCCAACCGGTAAGGATCGACAGTTTTGGGCAGTTCGGTGCTTGAGGCTTTTGACATAGGCGCGCAATTTTAGGGACCTGGCCGCCCGCTGTCAAAGACTTCATGCGCTTTTGGGCAAGGGTTACACTGCTGATAGGTGTATTCTACGATATTAACAGTGCAACCGGGACCACTCGGACAACTCCAAGCGCTGATAAAAGGAACCCCAATGAAACAACACCCGCTTCTGCTTGCTTCATCCTCACCTTATCGGCGACAACTGATGGAGAAGCTAAGACTGCCATTCCATACCGCATCGCCGAACGTGGATGAATCGCAGCGTATGGATGAGAGTGCAGAGCATCTGGTCGTGCGGCTTGCGCTTAAAAAAGCGGAAGCCCTTTGTGGTGACTACCCGGAACACTGGATCATCGGCTCGGACCAGATCGCATGCCTGGAGGATGGCACCATACTGAACAAACCAGGAACTCATGAGCGCGCAGCGCAACAACTGGAACGCAGCAGCGGTCAGCGCGTCTCATTCCTGACCGGCCTGGTGCTGGTGGACGCCAGTACTGGGCAACGACAGAGCCACTGCGAATACTTTCACGCCCACTTCCGCCAGCTCGACGCAGACGAAATCAACAACTACCTGCACACCGAGAAACCCTACGACTGTGCCGGCAGCTTTAAAATGGAAGGCCTGGGCATCGCCCTATTCAGCCGCCTCGACGGGCGCGACCCTAACAGCCTGATCGGCCTGCCATTGATCGCGCTCACCGAAATGCTTCGAAACTGGGGGCTCAACCCGCTGCATCCGCTGCCCGCCTCTCACCGAAGCTCCAACCGCGATTCAGCGAAGTAGCGGGCAATACCACTGCCCACGGAAACGCCGAACTGATCAACGATATTCTGGAGTGGCGATTCACGGCGACTATAGTCCACAAGATCCTCCTGGCCGATGACCTGCCGTGCCACATGGGAGGAGCTGCCAAGGCCATCGATCAGACCAAGCTCGAGTGCTTGCTCGCCACTCCAGACCAGTCCTGAGAACAGTTGCTCGTCATCCGCAAGCCGATCACCCCGCCCCTTACGCACACTTTCGATAAACTGGCTGTGGGTGGTTTCCAAAACGTCTTGCCAGAACTGCACCTCTTTCTCTTCCTCCGGTGAGAACGGGTCCAGAAAAGCCTTGTTCTCGCCAGCGGTATATAGACGCCTGTCGACCCCCAACTTATCCATAATCTCGGTAAAACCGAAACCGCCAGCCACCACACCAATGGAACCCACCAGGCTCGCCTTGTCGGCGTATATTTCATCAGCAGCCGCAGCAATATAGTAGGCGCCAGAGGCACCAATATCGGAAATCACCGCGTACACTTTCTTATCCGGATACTCGCTCCTCAACCGAACGATTTCGTCATAGACGTAACCAGACTGGACCGGACTGCCGCCCGGACTGTTGATCCGCAAAATCACACCCACTGAGTTTTCCGCCTCGAACGCTTCTCGCAGGGAACCCACGATGTTGTCGGCACTGGCCAGCTCATCCGCCGCAATGGTGCCCTCGATCTCCACGAGCGCCGTATGCTCTCCCTTGGCAGCGGATTCCAGCGCCCCGCCCAACGGGAACTGGATCATCAACAGTAAGGCAAAGAGATACCCGAACGTCAGCAGCTTGAAAAATATCCCCCAGCGGCGGCTTTTTCTCTGCTCTGACTGCAGCGACATCACCAGCTTTTCGATCAGTTTCCAATCACGAGCTGACTCCGGTGGCATCGCCGGTTTGCGGCGACTTCCCGCGGATTTGCTCGCCCTGCTTTCTGGGTTTTCTGGTTCGCTTCCCCAGCCGGGATGCCTGTCTGATTCCCAATCGCTCATTGCTGCTTCCTGTTGCTGTTACGGTTCAGAGGCCAAGTACGTCGCGCAGGTCTTTGACCGAATCGACGATCGCGTGTGGCGCATAGTGCCCCAGTACATCCCGTTTATGCACACCCCATTCCACACCAATAGACGGCATACCGATACGCTGAGCCATCTCCAGATCGTAACGGGTATCGCCAATCATAACCGCTTCAGCCGGCTCAATGCCGTAAAAGCGGATGATCTCTCCGAGCATCGCCGGGTCGGGCTTGGAGCGGGTTTCATCCGCGCAGCGAGTAATATCAAAATGCGACCCAAGCCCGCTGGACACCAAAGCACCTTCCAGGCCGCGGCGGCTCTTGCCGGTCGCCACCGAGCAGCCGCGCCCCGCTGTACGAAGGTCAGCCAGTACGTCCGCCATGCCCGCAAACACATTCTGGGGCGTGGTCACCTTGGAGAAAAAGTAACGGGCATAACCTTCGCGAATCGCCGTCATTTCCTCCCGCGTTATGCCGGGATACAGCTTTTCCAGAGCTTCAATCATGCCCAAACCAATGATATCGCGATAGGCTTCGCGCTCCAGTTCCGGATACCCCAATTCGGTGGCTGCCTGGTGAAGGCTGTCTGCAATATGATCAACGGAATCCACCAGCGTTCCGTCCCAGTCAAAAATCACAACCTTTACGTCCATTGATACTACCTTGGTGCGGTCATCCTGCTTGCGAGCCACAGAACAACGGATTATTCGGATGCCTTCCGGCGCGCCGCCAGCTTGGCCATGAGTTCGCTGAAAGCTTCATCATAGGGAGCCTCAAGGTGAACAGGCTCTCCCGTGGAGGGCAGCGTAAAGTCCAGGGCGCGGGCGTGGAGCATTAAACGCTGACCGCCGGCGGAGCGAAATGCCCGCAGGCTTACATCATCCATATACTTGTCATCGCCGGCAATCGGATGACCGGCCCAGGCACTGTGAACACGGATCTGATGGGTACGACCAGTTACCGGTGAGGCCTCAACCAGCGTATACCCGGAGAAGGAGTCCAATACCCGGAAACGGGTGAGAGAGTCCTTTCCTGCCTCATCCACGCGAACTCGGCGCTCACCGGAGCCAAGTTCAAACCGCAGCAGCGGCTCACTGACCTTCCTGACAGACCCAGGCCAGTCACCCGCCACCAGAGCATGATAATGCTTACGAATACGCTTGTGACGCAACTCGTCCTGCAAATAACGCAACGCAGAACGCTTCTTTGCAACCATCACCAATCCCGATGTATCCCTATCAAGCCGATGTACGAGTTCCAGAAACCGGGCCTCCGGCCTCGCCGCCCGCAAGACTTCGATCAGCCCGAAATCCAGCCCGCTACCACCGTGAACCGCTATACCGGATGGCTTATTAACTACCAGCATCTGATCATTCTCAAACACCACTGCGTCCTGCATAACTCCCTGAACCCGCGACCCCGGAACAACCTGCGCCGGCTTTTCCTTGCGGGTGACAGGTGGAATGCGCACCTCATCACCCGTGTTCAGACGGGTGTCGGGCTTAACCCTGCCCTTGTTCACGCGCACCTCACCCTTGCGGATAATGCGATAAATAATGCTGCGCGGCACGTCTCGGATCTGCGCCATCAGGTAATTGTCCACGCGCTGGCCGTGATTATCCTCATCAACAACCACCTTTTGCACACCCTGCTTGACCTCACCGCCTCTGGAGCCGGGCGCAGGGCCACTCTTGCCATCACCAACAGACCGTGGTGAGGAAGGGGAACGTTTTTGCCTGGTCGATCTGGACATGGATACCTTACCGCTGGAAACCCTGCGGGATTGAAGGAGCCGGCGAATACTGTTATATTCCGGCGTGCTCTGCCGTTTGTCTACGGCCTGGCCAGTATGCCAGAAGCCGGAGCGGCAGGAGTATACCGACACTATTTGAGAGTTTGAACGCCGGAAGCCCAATCATTACCGGGCTCGGCGATTGAAATCCTCCCGGATCCATACGGAAGGCGCTGATTACAGCGACTGCCCGAAAGCCGGGGGAACAAGAAACCGTACGGAAAACCGTCGGGCGACATCGCGAAGAATCATTACCAGCACGCAGGGCCGGGCCGTCCAGCATACGAATACGACGTGAGACCCAGGCACCCGCGTGAACCTGAAAACGGATAACATGCGCCAACAGACTCTGACCCAAAGCGACTCTTTCCTGCCTACAAGCAGGCGAACCGTCGGCGGTGGCCTCGGAACTCCGGGAAAATTCCCCGCAGGGATCTGATTCGTCTGGCCGTCGGGTTGCCCCTGTTACAAGGGGCCCGCGGCACGCAAGTTCTGCTTCGCTGATGCTATTCCCCAGGTTTTCTGTCCAAACCAAACGACAGGAACCATTTCTTTCCATGAAAAGAATGCTAATCAATGCGACTCATCCCGAAGAGTTGCGCGTAGCCCTGGTTGACGGCCAGCGTCTGTTTGACCTCGACATCGAGTCCAGCTCCCGCGAGCAGAAAAAAGCCAATATCTACAAGGGTCGCATAACCCGTGTAGAGCCCAGCCTGGAAGCCGCTTTTGTGGACTTCGGCGCGGAACGCCACGGATTCCTTCCTCTCAAAGAAATCTCCAAGGAGTATTTCAAGAAATCACCCGGCCAGATTGAAGGCAAGATCAACATCAAGGATGTGGTTGCCGAAGGTCAGGAAGTCATTATCCAGGTGGACAAGGAAGAGCGTGGTAACAAGGGTGCCGCCCTCACCACCTTCATCTCCCTTGCGGGCCGATACCTCGTGCTCATGCCCAACAATCCTCGCGCCGGCGGCATTTCCCGTCGTATCGAAGGTGAAGAGCGGGCGCAGCTGAAAGAGGCCATGAACGATGTACAGGTGCCCAAATCCATGGGCATCATTGTTCGCACTGCCGGCATTGGCCGCACCACCGAAGAGTTGCAATGGGATCTGGACTACCTCGTCCAGTTCTGGGAAGCCATTTCCCAGGCCGCCGGCGAGCGCAAAGCGCCGTTCCTGATTCACCAGGAAAGCAACGTCATTATCCGCGCTGTACGCGACTATCTTCGTCAGGACATTGGCGAGGTGCTGATTGACTCCGGAACGGTTTACGAGGACGTATTGAACTTCGTTCGTGCGGTTATGCCCTCGTTCGAAAACAAGATCAAGCTGTACAAGGACGAAATCCCCCTGTTCAGCCGCTACCAGATTGAAGGCCAGATCGAGACCGCCTTCCAGCGTGAAGTGAAGCTGCCCTCCGGTGGCTCCATCGTGATCGATCCCACCGAAGCACTGGTATCTATCGACATCAACTCCTCCCGTGCCACCAAAGGCCACGACATTGAGGAAACCGCGCTTCAGACCAACCTGGAAGCGGCAGAAGAGATTGCTCGCCAACTGCGCCTCCGGGACATGGGCGGATTGATCGTGATCGACTTCATCGACATGACCCCGGCCAAGCACCAGCGCGAAGTCGAGCAGAAGATGCGCGAGGCACTCGAAATCGACCGCGCCCGGGTCCAGGTGGGCAAGATTTCCCGCTTTGGTCTGCTCGAAATGTCGCGCCAACGTTTGCGCCCATCCCTGGGCGAGACCCGCAGCGAAGTCTGCCCTCGCTGTGAAGGCCAGGGCACCATCCGGGGCATCGAGTCTCTTGCCCTGAGCATCATGCGTCTGATCTACGAGGAATCATCCAAGGAAAAGACCGGTCAGGTTCGCGCCGTGGTGCCTGTCGCCGTCGCCACTTTCCTGCTGAACGAGAAGCGCAAACAGTTGGCCGATATCGAGGCTCGGCAGGAAGTCGAAGTAGTGGTCGTACCCGCTCCTCACATGGAAACACCGCACTTCGAAATCCTGCGCATGCGTGACGATGAGAGTGGCGTGGAGCATGTATCGAGCTACCAGGTGGCTCAGGAGTACAGTGAAAGGGAAGAGGAAATCTTCGAGGCCCCTGCTGCCCAACCACCGGTTCGCGAACAGGCTGCGGTGAAAGCCATTCGACCGGTTGCGCCCGCTCCGGCTCCGGAAAAGGCAGCACAAGAGACACCGGCCGAACAGAGTGATGGCCTGTTCAGCAAACTTGGCCGCAAGATAGCGGATTTCTTCAGCGGTGAGGAAGTCATCGGTGAACCACCAGTGAAACGGGAACAGCCCGCCGGCTCCAACCGTGACGACCGTCGCACCCAGGACCGCCAGGACCGTCGCAAATCCAGGGTAGCCCGCGACGACAACCGTTCCGGCAATCGTAGCGGTGCTGATCGCCGTCAGGCCGGCGCTAATCGCGGCGACAGCAGCCGCAGCGATGACAACCGGGGACGTAACCGAGGTGCAAACCGCAATCGCGGAGACGACCAGGGCCGCAGTGGTCAGGGCCAGCAAGGAAGTGCTGACAAGAGCGCCGACAAGACAGCCGATAACCGCAGGGATGGCAACCGCAAAGACGGCCAACCCCAGGGCCAGGGACGCGGACAGGGGCGCAACAAGTCTCAGGCCAAGGACCCGAAGGACCGTCAGGAACAACAGGACTCCGGCACCCAGAAAAGTGCTGCCGCCGAAAAGTCCGGCTCCGACGAAAAACGCCGTAAACCAAGACGCAATCGTAGTCGCGACGGCTCCCCCACTGATAACCCGGCGTCCACACCGGCAGACCGGAAGTCCGCCCGCAGCGAAAAGCATCAGAAGGATACTCAGCCAGAAGAGCAGACCGATAAGCAATCTGCCACTCAACCAGCAGGAAAACCGGACGTAGCGGCGGCCAATACGGCAGAGCCGAAGCCGGCGAAAAACGTGGCTGAAAAACCTGTCGAAGCGACGTCCGCGGAAAGCGCGACGGAAACACCGATGGAAAAATCGGCGGAGAAACCCGCTGAACCAGCGGCCGATAGCGCAGAACCCGGTGAAACGCCTGAAAAGCAGCCGCAGCCGGCAACTTCTGGCACCGCGAAGACCGATCAGGCAGACACCTCTGGCAATGAGACGGCGAAATCTGAAGCCGACACCAGTGTTGAGGAGAAGCCGAAACGCCCTGCCCGACCACGCCGGTCGCCCAGGAAACCAGCTGAAAAGAAGGTCGAAACCGCCCAAGCAGATGCGACGGTCGACAATGTTGAAAAGGCGGCTCCGGAAAGAGAAGCCCCGAAGCCCGTGGCTGAAGCCGAGGTTGAGGCACCCGAGCAGAAAGCGGAAGCCAAGCCACAACCAACAGAAGCCGACACCAAACCCAAGGCGAAACCCAAAGCCGACAGTACTGCTGATGCCGAGCCGTCTACGCCCCAAGCCGAGAAAGCGGAACAACCCGAAACCCCTCCGCCGGCTAGCGAGCCGGTAGCAGCAGGTAAGGCTGAAGAATCGCAGGAAGCCACCAGCAAGCCACCTGCGGAGCCGAAGGCTGAGACGTCCCAAGCAGAGGGCAAGCAAAAGCCCAACGAGAAGGCAATTGAGCCCGCGCCCGCTGCCGAGCAAGAAACGCCGAGTGGACAGGTGGATGTACCGGTCACACCGGGCCGCGCCTACAATGATCCGAGGGAAGTCCGTAAGCGTCAGCGGGCTGCCGAAGAGGCCAAAAAGGCCGGGAGTAACTGACGAATGCTATCAGATTCGGACATCGAAGCGCTGGAAGACATCCTTTTCGCCGAACCCTGGGGCGACGAAGCCCTGGATTTCTTCGGTTTGCACGGGGTTGTCTGCGCCAGCGTGGTGGGCCCGACATCCTTGAGCACTGAGGACATCTTCAGACTGGCCACGGGCGCTGAACAGGCGCCCAGCGGCCAGGTTCCGGATGCGTTCCGACAAGCCGTTGAACAGCTCGGCAGGGATATGGCACACGCACTGGACATGGGCCAGTCTCTTGAGTTGCCGGAACCTGAAGATGGCGATCCGATGAACGCACTGGAAAACTGGTGTGCCGGGTTCGTGGACACCTTCCTTGAGAATGAGGAAGCCTGGCTGGAGGCCGGAGAGGAAGAAACCGCAGACCTGCTGGTGCCGATGCTTACGCTGTCCGGGCTGTTCGAGGATGAAGACTTCCAGAATGTCCGCAACAGCGAGAAGCTGTCCCGGCAAATGGCGGACGCCATCCCCGACTCGCTGACCGACCTATACCTGCTGTTCCACGCACCGGATTAAACCGCTGCGAAAACCCCTGCCGGTTCTTTGAAATGATGCCAGACAGGCTCAAGCCCGTCTGGCATTTTCATGATGACCCCAAGCTCACACCAAGGCGCACCGGGAAAATGGAAATCGCTGCCCTGGGAGGCAAGCAGGTTTTCCCGGCGACACAATTCCGCCAAAAAGCCCAGATCGCCACTGGACTGCCCCGACGTTGATACCTCGATACTCCGACCACCCGCCTGACGGAAGTCAGCAACGAGCGCTCGCAATTTTGTCGCCGTAAGTTTGTACTTCCTGGGATGGGCCAGCACGGCCACACCTCCAGCCTCGGTAATCCAGCGGACAACCTCCGGCAATTCAGGCCAGAAACCCTTTACATCCCCCGCCTTGCCAGCTCCAAGGTAGCGCTTGAACGCCTGGGCGATATCCTTTACCACCCCCTCTTCCACCAGCACCCTGGCAAAATGAGGCCGACCGGGCACGTCGCCGCCCGCCTTATCCGTTGCCTTCTCGAGCAGGTTTTCAATTTTCAGCTTTGAAAGCTTGTCGGTAATGGTGCGGGCTCGGGACCAACGGTTCGTGTTCTGCCGCTCCAATGCCTGCTTCAGACGGTCGTCATCAACGTCAAAATCAAGCCCGACTACGTGTATGGTGTGACTTTTCCAGAGGCAGGACAGCTCGGTACCGGCGATCAGCGTAAGACCAGCCTCCCGTGCGGCCTCCGATGCTTCTTCAAGCCCGGCGATGGTATCGTGATCTGTTATGGCAAGGTGGGTAACACCTCTGGCGTGCGCACGTGCGACCAATTCCTTCGGTGGCAGCGCGCCGTCGGACGCCGTCGTGTGGCAATGCAGATCAATGCAGAAGTCAGCTTCTTGGGTTATAGTCACATCTTTCCCGATTTCAGAGTAAATACCATCAACGCCAGTTTACCAGCCAGGTATTACACTGTGTCAGTAAATATCCGGAGAATATCATGTATTACGCCATCATCAGCGAAGATGTCGAGAACAGCCTGCCGCTGAGGTCTTCTGCCCGTCCTGCCCACATTGAACGGCTAAAGCTGCTCAGAGACGAAGGCCGCCTTCTGGTCGCGGGTCCCCACCCGGCCCTGGACACACCGGAACCCGGTGACGCAGGGTTCACCGGCAGCCTGGTTGTAGCCGAATTTGATTCATTGGCATCGGCCCAGGCCTGGGCCGATGCCGACCCCTACGTGGATGCCGGTGTGTACCAGAAAGTGATCGTCAAACCCTTCAAGGCTGTACTGCCCTGAGGGCGCACGGTTGCCTGCACCTGGCACCATGAGCTTTTTGTAATGAACTCCACCTTGTATGACCCGGCATCTATGACAAAATTGCGCCTTAAATCGCTGTTCCAGGGAATAAAACCAGTGACGCCTTTACGTCTGATTACCTGCATTATCGTTTTGATGGTGGCTGCAACGTCAACCCACGCCAAAACCGTTTATGTCGATGACACGCTCTACGCTCCGATCCGAAGTGGTGAAGGGACACAGTACCGAATCCTGCACTCAGGAGTCCGGAGCGGAACCTCGCTTGAGCTGCTGGAAACATCGGAATCAGGGTATAGCCGTGTACGCACGCCGGACGGCATCGAAGGCTGGATGGTGTCACGCTATCTCACCGACACTCCTATTGCGCGCCAACGTCTGGAAGCCACCAACCGGCAACTGGAACAAGCCCGCAATGAACTGAATAATCTCAGGACGCAGCTTGAGGAAGTCACAACGGAACGGAACGAACTCAGGAGCTCGGAAGAGTCCCTGGAAGCCCGCGCAGGAAGACTCAGCGAAGAGCTTCGTAATATCAAGGAAGTCGCTTCGGACTCCATCAATCTGAATCGGCGGAATAGCGAGCTTCGCGAAGAGAACCAGAAGCTGCGCAACGACCTGGAAGTGCTCACTGCAGAAAAGGAGCGCCTGGAAGCCAAAAAGGAATCCGATTTCATGCTACTGGGTGCAGCCCTTGTGCTGCTCGGGGTGATTTTGGCCCTTGTTATCCCGCTGCTCAAGCCTTCACGGAAAACGGACAACTGGGCATAGAACACCTCCCCATCGAGGGAGACGTTGGAGGAAGCGCCTCTTCGAAAACCCACATATAGTGTCATTCGGGAAACCTAAATACTAAATATAAGGGCTTCCCGAATTTTTATTCCCATGAATTCTTTGACGCTTCCGCCCTTAGCATTTATAACTAACAAAACAACAACCGCGAGGTGCCGGGATGTCTGAAACCATGAAGGACTATTCAGAAAAACGCGATTTCCACCGCATGACAATGAACTCGGAAATCGAACTCACAGACAGCAATGGCGTCGCGATTCCAGGCATTTGCCGGGATCTCAGCGGCACTGGCATGCAGCTTTACGTAGAAAGGGCGTTTGCCGAAGGGGATGAAATCCACACCCTTCTACCTTCCACCAGCGAGCAATTCCCGCCATTCGAAACGGTCTGCCGCGTGCTTCGCTGTGTTCCTGACGGGGATGGGTTTCTCCTGGGGATGGAGATTGTAAAGGTAAAACGCTGACCGGTGCGGTCAAGGGAAATGTAGCCCGGTAGAGTACGGGGGAACTACCGGGCAAACGGCCGTATCAGTCGATCTTCAGTGGCTTTTCGGAAACCACGATACCGTTGTTATCGGCATAGATGTAATGGCCAGGATGGAAGGTCACGCCTCCGAAGGTGACCGGCACGTCCAGATCACCCACTCCACGCTTCTCGGTCTTGCGCGGATGCGTACCCAGCGCCTGCACTCCCAGGGCTGTCTTTCCAATGACATCTACATCGCGGATACAGCCATAGATCACCAGGCCAGCCCAGCCATTACCCGCCGCTTTCTCGGCCAGCATGTCACCCAGCAGAGCGGCCCGCTTTGATCCGCCACCATCCACAACCATCACACGACCGTTACCCGGCAGGGCAACCTGTTCCTTAACGATGGAATTGTCCTCAAAGCATTTCACCGTCACGATCTCGCCCCCGAAGGCGTCCACGCCACCAAAGTTGCGGAAACCCGGCTCTACCACCAGGATTTCGGGGTAATCGTCACACAGATCAGGGGTTACGATAGGCACGCACGTGCTCCTTTTCTCGAAATGGTCAGTCGATTTTCTCGTCCGCGAGGAAGAACCAGGTATCCAGTACCGAGTCCGGATTCAGGGATACGGAATCGATCCCCTGATCCATCAGCCATTTGGCCAGGTCAGGATGATCCGAGGGCCCCTGGCCGCAGATACCGATGTACTTATTCGCCTTCTTGCAGGCCTGGATAGCACTGCCCAATAACGCCTTGACGGCGTCATTCCGCTCGTCAAACAGGTGGGCAATGATGCCGGAGTCCCTGTCCAGCCCCAGGGTCAACTGGGTCAGGTCGTTAGAACCAATCGAGAAGCCGTCAAAGTGCTCCAGGAACTGCTCGGCCAACAGGGCGTTGGCGGGGAGCTCGCACATCATGATCACGCGCAATCCGTTCTCGCCACGCTTGAGACCATTTTCCGCCAACAGGTTCACCACCTGCTCGGCTTCTCCCACCGTGCGGACAAAAGGCACCATGATCTCAACGTTGGTCAGCCCCATTTCATTACGGACTTTCTTCAACGCCCGGCATTCAAGCTCGAAACAATCACGGAAGGTTTCGGAGATATACCGAGAGGCACCACGGAAGCCCAGCATCGGGTTTTCTTCATCGGGCTCGTAAAGGGTACCGCCGATCAGGTTGGCGTATTCATTGGACTTGAAGTCGGACAGCCGCACAATCACCTTCTTGGGCGCAAAGGCAGCGGCAAGGGTGGATATTCCCTCGACTAGCTTGTCGACGTAGAAGTCCACCGGCGAGCTGTACCCGGAGATCCGTTTCTCCACCGTCTGACGAATATCTCGCGGCAGGCCGTCAAAATTCAGCAGCGCCTTTGGGTGAACGCCAATCATGCGGTTGATGATGAACTCGAGTCTCGCCAGGCCGACACCTTCATTGGGTAGCGCCTGGAAGTCGAAGGCCCGGTCCGGGTTACCCACGTTCATCATGATTTTGAACGGTATGGCGGGCATGGAGTCTACCGTGTTTTCCTTCAGCTCAAAATCGAGGCTGCCCTCGTAGATCATCCCGGTGTCGCCTTCGGCACAGGACACCGTCACTTCCTGGCCGTCTTTCAGAATCTCCGTGGCATCGCCACAGCCCACCACGGCCGGAATACCAAGCTCCCGCGCGATAATGGCAGCATGGCAGGTACGCCCACCGCGGTCGGTTACGATGGCGGACGCCCGCTTCATCACCGGCTCCCAGTCCGGGTCGGTCATATCCGTAACGAGAACATCGCCCGCCTGTACGCGGTCCATCTCCTTGATACTGGTGATGATCTTGACCGGGCCACTGCCAATCTTGTGGCCGATACTGCGGCCCTCCACCAGGATGGTGCCGGTCTCATTGAGCAGATAACGCTCCATCACGTTGGCCGAAGCGCGGCTCTTAACGGTTTCCGGACGGGCCTGCACAATGTAGATACGGCCGTCGTCGCCATCTTTCGCCCATTCAATGTCCATCGGGCGCTGGTAATGCTTTTCGATGATCATGGCCTGCTTGGCCAGTTCTTCCACTTCCGCGTCAGTGATGCAGAAGCGATTACGTTCGTCCTGTTCAACCTTGACCGTTTCCACAAACTGCTCTGCGGCGGGGTCAGTGTGGTAAACCATCTTGATGGCCTTGCTACCCAGGTTGCGGCGCAGAACGGCAGGCTTGCCCGCCGTGAGGGTGGGCTTGTGAACGTAGAATTCATCGGGGTTCACAGCACCCTGCACCACCGTTTCACCCAGGCCGTAGGAGCCGGTGATAAACACGACATCCCGGAAACCGGATTCCGTGTCCAGGGTGAACATAACGCCACTGGCAGCGGTCTCACTGCGCACCATTTTCTGAATGCCAGCAGACAAGGCTACCTGTTTGTGATCAAAACCGTGGTGGACACGATAGGAAATGGCGCGGTCATTGAACAGGGAGGCGAAGACCTCCTTTACTGACGTCCGCACCTGTTCCAGGCCCACAACGTTAAGGAAAGTCTCCTGCTGGCCAGCAAATGACGCATCCGGAAGATCTTCCGCAGTGGCTGACGAACGCACCGCCACCGCGAGGTTGTCGTTGCCGTCACGTAGCTTTGCGTAGGCATCCGCAAGTGGCTTTTCCAGCGCGTCCGGAAATGGCGTATCAAGAATCCACTGGCGAATTTCGGAGCCGACCCGAGCCAACTCGTTCACATCATTGATGTCCAGAGCGTCCAAAGCGTTGTCGATCTTTTCACGAAGACCGTCTTTGGCCAGGAATTCACGGTAGGCGTGAGCGGTTGTAGCAAAGCCACCCGGAACGGTAACACCTGCGTTGGCAAGATTACTGATCATTTCACCGAGGGAGGCATTCTTTCCCCCGACCCGGTCAACGTCTGACATTCCCAGGTGATCAAACCAGATAATGTAATCTTCCAAAGCGTGTCTCCCTTGATTCATTGTAGCAAAGAGCCAAACCGGACAGGTGGAGCTGATTTCAACCCTGCAATTACTGCATTCTCCACTGCGGGCTCTCGAACTTGGCGTGTATGATACTGTAACCTGTGGAATTTACCTAGGGTAGCCGCCAAATACGGAGCCGGACCGCACACCATGAAACGAACCGCTTTCTTTATATCCGATGGCACCGGCCTGACCGCCGAGGCCTTGGGGCACAGCCTTCTGGCACAATTTGAGAAAATTGAGTTTGAACGCATTACGGTGCCATATATTGATGACGCTGACAAAGCCCGGGAGATGGTCAAGCGCATCAATAAAGCGGAGGAAATCGATGGCATGCGGCCGCTGGTTTTCGACACCATCGTTAATAGCGATATCCGCGATGTTATCGCCGGCGCAAACGGTTTCATGGTGGATATCTTCGGTACCTTCCTGAATCCATTGGAACAGGAGCTGCAGTCCTCGTCCTCCTATACCGTTGGCAAATCACACGCCATCAACAACGAAGGCAGCTACGAACGGCGCATCCATGCTGTCAATTTCGCTCTGGATAACGATGACGGCGCCCGCACGCGTCATTACGACGAGGCAGACCTGATTCTCGTCGGCGCCTCTCGCAGCGGCAAGACGCCCACCTGCTTGTATCTGGCCCTGCAATATGGTGTAAAGGCGGCCAACTATCCCATAACCGAGGAAGATCTGGACGACCAGCAAATGCCAGCTGCGCTGCGGCCTCACAAGGAGAAAATTTTTGGGCTGACCATCGAGCCGGAGCGGCTGGCAACCATCCGCAACGAACGCAGACCGAACTCCCGTTATTCATCCATGAAGCAGTGCATGCATGAAATTGAGGAAATTGAGCTGATGTACCGCCGGGAACGAATTCCTTACCTCAACACAACCGCGTATTCCGTGGAGGAAATCTCTACGCGCATCATGGTCAGCACCGGGCTTAAACGGAACCGATAGAGCAGATAACAAAAAGGCCGACGCCCTCTCCCTTAATGAGCGTCGGCCTTCCGTTTTCGGGTGCTTTCAGGTGCCTTATAGCTCCTGAATTTCCAGCCCCAGTTTTTCAGCGGTATCACGATTTTCGAAGCTGGTGACAACCGCTACACTGGCGCTGCCCGGCTTCAACCACTCGCGGGCCACTCGTTTCATATCATCCAGGGTCACCGCCAACACCCGTTCCCGGAAACGCGCACGCTGCTCGGGCGTCCGGCCGAACAGGCGATTGTGGAAAGCATGGCGGGCTGCACCAGCTGGTGACCGTGGGCGATCCAGTTGCCCGATCACGCCGAGAATGGATTCTTCCAGCTCCTGAGGATCGTGCTGCTCGGTCTGCAGCCACTTCAGGGCGTTGTCAAAATCCTCCAACGTCTCGCCCAACCGGGGATCGCGGTATGAAAAGAAACGGAACGTGCCGTTCACGCTGTCCTGGCCAGCTCCACCGCCATAGGCGCCACCCTTTTCACGGATCGCCCGGTGCAAGTAGCCGTTGCGCAGGAAACCACCCAAAACGGTCAGTGCCGCTGCGTCCGGGTGGTCGATTGCAACCGTGCTGTAGGCTTTGGCGCAGAAGTTCACCTGGGTTGACGTTAACCACGCCTGACGCGCCTGATAACTGACGGGCTCAAGCTTCCAGGCTGCTTGCTCTCCCGCACCGGAGTCGCCCCAAACGGTCTTCATTTCCGTCAGCATCGGGTCCAGCTGCTCTTCCTCACCGATCAGCAGGAATTGACGGGACTGGTTCCGAATACGTTCGTGCAGTGCTGCAAGCCGCTCACAGAATCTGTCGAGCTCGGCCGGTTCGCTGAGGGACTTATCCAGCGCCTTGACGCCACGGATAGCTTCCAATCCCCCAAGACGGAACGACAGCCACGCACCCGGGCTGATTCCCTGCGATGCCGCCCCCATGGCCAACGCATGGCCACTGCCTGTAACCGCCTGCTCGCGGCGGGAACGAATCTGGGCAATCAGCTCCCGCACCCGCTCCTTCTCATCAAAGCGGGCGCCATCAAAGACGTCGTTCAGGAGGCGAGTCAACGCTTCGCGGTTTCGAGCCAGCGCCTTGCCATTAAAGACGATATAACCCTCAAGATCCTGAACATCGTCGATTTTTCCCTTGGCGGAGAAGGACGCACTGATGCCACCGGATTCCGCCGAAATACGATCCTGCATCTGCAGGTAATCCAAGTCGCCGCAACCCACTTCCGGAATCAGGGTGGTGTAGTACGGCAGCAACAACAGTTCTTCCTCGGTCAGGTTCGGTACCGGCAGGATCACCTGCTCGTACACCAGACCATTGGTGCCACGGGCATAAATGGTCGCAGGCATGTCGCCGGCGAACCGCGCCTCGGGTTCCGGCAACTGCAGGGGAACGTCGGTCAGGTCAACCTTCGGCAGGATGGAATCGTCGTCTTTCCGTGTCTGCCGTTCTTCCAGGGCCTGGGCGCGCTCGATAATCTGGCGAACCTCTTCGTCAGTCAACGAGGCCTTGCGGCGGGCAAGGGCATCGCGAATTGCCGCCTGGCGACGACTCTCCAGCTTGTCATCCGGGCGCAGCGTGAGGGTAACGCGGTGCGGATTTTCCAGCAGTTTGCGGCGGATCAGGCCGGGCACATACTGAGGATCACGGATTTTTTCCCGCATATCAGCCAGGACCGGCTCCAAATCCAGGAGCTCAACCGGATCGCCGCCATGGACCATCGGCGAAATCGCGGTCATGATCAGTTGCAGGCCATACGGGAAGCTATCGCCGGCAATCTCGCGCTGATGCAATTCCAACTGGTGCAAAATGGCTTCCAGGCGATCCTCACTGACGCCCTCTTCCACTACCTTCGCCAACGTCTGTTCGATCAGCGCTTCAAGGTCGTCCTGCCTCTCCGGGTCACTGCCCTCAATGCCGCAGACAAAGGTCATTTCACGGTTGGAGTCTTCCAGGCCGCACATCGGAGACGGCGAATGACCAATATCGGTGGTTTCCAGCGCCCGCATCAGGGGCGACGCACTGTTTTCCAGAAGAACACTGGCCAGCAGCTGCCCCTCCAGGTTTTCCTGCAGGTCAAAGCTGTGTCCCAGCAACCAGCCCATCACGATATGGGTCTTGTGGCCGGTTTCCTCGCCCTCACTGACGGCGTAACTCTGGTCGACGCGCACCGGCGAGAACATCCGCTTCTCATCACGTACCGGCAGCTCCACATCCAGACGATCAAACCGCTTCAGAGCCAGCTCCTCGAAGCGTTCATGATGCTCGTGAGCTGGAATGTCCCCGTAGGTCGCAAAGATCGCATTGCTGGGATGGTAGTGATGACGGTAGAAGCGCAACAGGTCGTCGTAGCTCAGATCTACAATGTGGTCTGGCTCACCACCACTGTTGTAGTGGTAGGTGGTGGTCGGGAACAGGTGGCTGGACAGGTTCTGCCACAGCTGTGACGTGGGCGCACTCATGGCGCCTTTCATTTCGTTGTAGACCACACCGCGGTAGACCAGGTCGGTGGACGGATCGTCTGGCGTATCGAATTCGAGGCGATGCCCTTCCTGCGCAAAGTCCAGCGGGTCCAGAGAGGAAAAGAACACCGAGTCCAGATAAACCGTCAACAGGTTGTCGAAATCCTTGCGGTTCATGCTGGCGAAGGGATAAGCCGTCCAGTCACTACTGGTAAAGGCATTCATAAAGGTGTTCAGGGACCGGCGAATCATCATGAAAAACGGATCGCGCACCGGAAAACGCTCGCTGCCACACAGCGCCGTATGCTCCAGGATATGAGCAACACCGGTGGAGTCCATGGGAAAGGTTCGCAGGGCCACAAAGAACACGTTTTCGTCGTTATCCGCCGCTAGGTGCAAGTGGCGGGCACCGGTTTTGCGGTGACGGTATTCCTCGACCGTCACGTTCAGCGTGCTGATCCGGTGACTGCGAAGCTTTTCAAAGGCCGGATGGACGGTGTTTTCGATCACTGCAGCCATTCAAACTGTCCTGTCTTTAACTAAATGGGGATTGTAGGGTAACACGTACTTTCTATTATCATGCACTAACCAGAAGCGACAAGGCAGTACCCAACGCCATGACCACCGAACCCCACGAAATCCACACATCGGACGCTTCGCCAAAGTCGGCCAGAACCGCCCACCAGGCCGCTGGCAATCGCCGCGCCATCCACGCTCCGGAGGTGGCCGCCTATTGGGCCGAGCGCCGACGCTACCTGGAACGCATACGCCGCGTTCCGGAAATAAGGCAGCGTTACTGGCGCGCCATCGGTATGTATCTGCTTCGCCGGGTGCTCTGGTCCTTTGGTTTCTTTCCGGTTTTCATCGCGTTCTGGGTGCCTTTTGTACTTTCCAGCTTCAACCCGGTGGTCATGGCGTCCGACCTGATCCCGTTGCTCGAAGGGTTCGTCGACGCCAACCCGGAAATTCAGGCAAACACCCTGAGCACGTTGGTCATCGCCTGGGCATCGATCGGGTTCTTTTTTCTGGTCTTCGATTTTGTGCTAACGCCGTTCAAATCCCCCTACGAATATGAAGCAGACGTCTACATGCGCTCCTGGGAACAGCTCAACCATGACCAGCTTCCGGACAAAGTGTGATTTGTCCTGCATTCTCGTGAACTTCAGTGACTTTGTGTTACATAACATTGCCCCGACTGGGTAAGATGAAGCGGTGCCATCCCTCATACCCGTTGAACAACGACGATGAAACGGGCGAAACATTGGCAGTTACACGAATGCAGAATTGAGAGGTTGTCCATGGTCGATTTCAGACCCCTCCTGTTTGTCAACGCACTGGCACTGATGCTTCTGGTGACGGCAGGCTTTGCGTCTGTCCGCGATGACCTGTCCAGGGGCATGAAACCGGTAGCCACCGCCCCGGACACCGAAGAGACCATTGCCCGTGCGTCCATGGATACCCCAGTGGACGCGCAGCGTTCGGACGAACTTTACCAGCCGAATAGCAGGGAAGACGTAGCCGAAAACGACCTCGAACTGCCCTTGGAAAACGATGCCCTGGCGGCATCCGGAGAGAAGCCAGTCAACGGTTCCGAGACCGCGTCCGACGCCAACCGCATAAACGCAGAGCCTTTTTCCGTTCCCGACCTGCCGGAAGACCCCAAGATGCTGGCGATGGCAGAGCCAGTGTCTGTCATGCCGGAAACGGAGGCTCGGAGCGATGCGCCAGAGCCTCCCACAACCGGGCTGCTGATCCTGCGCTCCAATGTCGTCGGCGACAACGTCACCATCAATGGTAAGAACCACGGGGCCACACGGCTGGATCTGGAATTGGAGCCGGGCAAATACGACATCACCATCCGCAAGGAAGGTTACAAGCCCTGGCAACAGACCGTGGCTATCGCCGCCGGCAATGAGAAAACCCTGGTGGGCAAACTGGAGGCCTATACGAGGGTGGAGTACCGGGACGGTACCTGGGTTGGCGGCATCAAAACCGGCGATGGCACCTACGAAGACGCCGACGGACTCAGGTATGAGGGGCACTTCGTGGACGGCGAATTTGACGGCAAGGGCACCGCCTGGCTCCCGGACGGCAGCCGCTATGAAGGCGACTGGGAAAAAGGCCAGCGTCATGGCGAAGGCACCTGGCGTGACGCGGATGACACCCGCTACACCGGCCAGTTCCGCAATGACCAGTTTGACGGCCAGGGCACGCTCACCATGGCCAATGGCGACATTCTCACCGGACAATGGTCAGGCGGCAGGCTCAACGGGCATGGCTCGCTCACCACCTCGGACGGCATGCTCTATGTCGGTGGCTTCAAGGATGACGAATTCCATGGTGAAGGCACTCTTACCTACCCCGACGGGCGCCACTACGAAGGGGAATTCTCCAACGGCGAGTTCCACGGGAACGGCAAGGAAGTCTTCGCTGATGGAAAAAAATACGAAGGCCAGTATATTGAAGGCTCGTTCCACGGCAAAGGGCTGCTACTGAACCCCAATGGCAGTTCGATTGAAGCGACCTTCCGGTACGGCGAACCCTATGGACAGGTACGCCTGACAACGGCAGCCGGGGAGGTATTTACTGCCCGGACCAAGGAACCCGGTGTTTGTTATCGGGAGAAAAGCTACCGGGCCACCCAGTGCCCGACACTTGAAGGCTGGTAAACGCCGGCCCGATAATGAACACACACGCTGTAAAGGTTGAGGTTGTGACATGGCGATCAAGAATGCACTCCTGGTAGACGACTCGAAAGTGGCTCGATTTGCCCTGAGCAAACTGCTGGAAGGCCGGGACATGGAGGTGAACATGGCTGGCTCGGCAGAGGAGGCATTGGATTTTTTGAGCTCCCATCAACGTCCAGACGTGATTTTCATGGATCACCTTATGCCGGGCATGAACGGTGTGGAGGCCACCAAGGCCATCAAGGGCAACCCCGACACTGCCGCCATCCCCATCATTATGTGTACCTCCAAGAAATCGTCGTCGTTCATGGAGGAAGCCCGCAACTTCGGCGTTTACAACATTCTGACCAAGCCCCCACACACCGAGGGGCTTAGCCTCGTTCTCGACCAGCTCGACAGTGATGTGACCGAAGGCAATCTGCCCGAACCGCCGGAACTGGATGCTGAGCCAAATGAATTGGACGATGACATCCTCGACATTCCCTCCGATGCCTCCCTGGAAATGTCACCAAAAGCCGACGATGGGCTACACGCGAGCGACAACAGCGGCCCCCAGGTTGTCCCACTGACCAGCGATCTGATCGAACAGATCGCCCGCTCAGCGGTAAAAACCCACATTAACAACCGCCTGCACGAGTTACTCAGCTCGCTGTTCGACGAGCAGTTTGACCATCTTAAGCGGGTACTGGACGAATCCAGCAAAAAGCAGGAAACCGCGGTTGAGGAACGCCTGAACGCGGTGACCGAAATGATCGAAGAGCGCACCCGCAACCTGCGTGACGACGTGGCGGCGGAAGTTAACCTGAACCTGGGCCGGGAACTCGCTGACCTGCGCAAAGACCTCTCTCGCAATACCGGCTTCACCAGTGACCACATGGCGGAACTCAAGGATCACATCACCAGCGTACAAACCATTGATACCGAGTTCTGGCAGACCCTGCAATCCGAGGCCATCCAGCAGGCCCATGAAATTTCCCGGGAAACCGCGGAGGACATCGCCCAGCGCACCATTGACCTGTTCGTGGCACAACAGCGCTCCGCCACCTCTCGCATCTACACCGTCGGCCTGGCCGCCAGCCTTGGTATTTTTGCGGTGGGCATCGCCTGGCTTTCAGGGTTGTTCGCCTGAAGGCAGGACAACAAAACGACGGAAATACCGAGCCGGGTTACCCGGCTCGGTATTTCTGCTCTTAGCACTGACGACGTCTTCTCAATCCCGCTATCAGAACCCCGGTCAACCCCAACGCAAACAACGGAAGACTTGCTGGAGTCGGCACAGATGCCGTTGGAGGGACATCTGGAGTGTCCGGATTGTCCGGGTTGGTACCCGGATCACCCAGGAAAAAGCTGTCTATGCCCAGGTCGGCCCTTGGCCCAAAGGTACTATGCGCTATAACTTCAAGTGTCTGGATCTCAGCAGTCGCGGTAAAAATCATGGTTTCCCACATCCAATCCGCGATTGTGCCCAGGTCGGGCATCTCCATAGCAGAGGAATTCTGACTCTCTGTCCCAAAGATGATCTCCCAATAACCTCCTGCCTCGGAGAACGCGCTATTGCTTATACTCTGCTCAAAGGAAATCTCATACTGCTGCCCAATAACCAGCCCTTCGAGACCAACCTGCAAGGCACTCTCCACATAGGGCGATCCTGCTCGACCATCCCAGCCAATACCATGAAGAAAATCACCGCCGGTGCTGCTTGATTGCCAGGCGAAATTATTCATGGTTGTACCAGCATTGAACACATCCGGCGTACCCTCTGTTGTAGTCCAGCCGGGAGGCACATCACTGTTGAATGAGTTCGTATTGCCGGTATAACCTTCGAATCCACCGTTTTCAAAAGCGTCAAGTAACGCTGCAGACGAGTTGCCACTGGAAAAGAGTAACGCCGATGCCAGCAGGCAAGGCGTCAGTGAGTTTCTAGTCAGGTTATGCATGATTAACCCTCCATGCTTGATTTTGGCCTGGGAGCTCGATCAATGCCCAAACCACCACGGAGACAACGCCGAATCCCCAGCCTCCTCACATGACCAAAGCATAGCTCGCGCCAAAATCACAATTCATCGGAGTTTCATAGAGTAAGGGGTGTTTTCGATTTCTATCCGAGCGCTATATGCATAAAAACCTGACACCGTTGGGCCGCCCAGAGACAGATCCTCTGCACCTGCAATGCCTTAATCGTAGCGGATTCGCCTCCAATCCTCTGGCGTATCCACATCGGATTCAACACCCTTGATGGCAAGCGTTTTGGCCTGATGACGAGTCAGTATACGAGCCGCACCGCGATCACCCTCCAGCATCATTATCTCTTTCCATAGGCGCCTGGGTATGTAGGCGGGAGCGCCGGGATTACCGTAGATATCTGCCGCAAACGGCTCACTCACCTCTTGCCTCGCACAAAATGCCAGAGAGCGAAGATCAGACTCCGAAACTAACGGTTGATCAAGAAGAGTGACAAATACGCCCTTGGCTCGTGGGCCTATAGTCTGGAGCCCGGATTTCAATGAAGCAGCCATCCCAAATACCCAATCAGGCGTGTAACACCAGGCAGAGGGCTGATTACGACATCGATACCGTACCAAGGGGTATCCAGAACCAGAGACAACCGTAACGTTCGCTCCCAATTGCTTGGCCTGGGACACAGCGTGATCCATTAACGTGCCATCATTGAATTTAAGTAGCGCCTTCGGCCTTCCCATACGCCTGGAGGCTCCTGCCGCCAGGAGTAGAACAGGAAAAGCGTGGTAATCGGAACCGGCAATAGTGTGCATTTGTACTTGGGTCTCCTCGCTACCCCTGACGCAAGTCATACAAGGCTGCTAGCGTTGGCGGATTTTTGCTAGAATCTGCGCATCAATCAACCTTTTCTTGCCAGGCCCCTCCGATGAATCACCTTTTCGTAGACAATCTAACGGTTATCGACTTCGCCTACCTGGATGCTTCCAGAGGGCTCGTCGGTGAAAGCTGGATTGTGGATGTGGTGCTCGGTGGCGAACTGGATGACCAAGGCATGGTGTTTGATTTCAGCAACGTCAAACGCACCATCAAACGGGTCATCGACGAGCGCGTGGACCACCGACTGGTGATCCCAAGAGCCTATAAGGGGCTTGAGTGGAATGAGGATGAGCCAGACAGCTTCACCTGGCATCTGACCGACGGCACCCGGATTCTTCATCGGTCCCCGGACGAAGCGGTGGTGTGGCTGTCGTCTGACCGTGTAGTGCCATCTGCCGTTGCCCGGCTGTTGGAGCAGGAGTTACGGGCAGTCTTGCCGGCAAACGTGACGGATGTGGATATTGCGTTACGTGAAGATGTGATTGAAGGGGCCTACTACCACTATGTTCACGGCCTGAAGAAACACATGGGTAATTGCCAGCGAATCGCCCATGGGCATCGCTCGCCTATTCGGATCGACCGCAATGAGCACAGAGACCGGGATCTTGAGAACCAATGGGCCAAGCGGTGGCAGGATATCTATGTGGGCTCCGAGGAGGACGTAACCCAACGCTGGGTGGCCGAGGATGGCACAGCGTACGTCACCTTTGAATACGAGGCGAATCAGGGGGAATTTGCGCTGACGTTGCCGGAGAGCCGGGTTTATATGCTGGATTCGGACACCACAGTGGAGCTTATTGCGGCGCACATTGCCGGACAGTTGAAATCCGAGTTTCCGGAGGACGCCATTCGTGTCAAGGCCTATGAAGGCGTCGGCAAAGGGGCTATAGCGTCCCGCTGACATTTCCTTCAGACACAAAAAAACCGCCCGAAGGCGGTTTTTTTGATGGCTTACCGGCGGACTAAACCGGTTGAGCCGTATTGGCGTCCCCTAGGGGGTTCGAACCCCTGTTGCCGCCGTGAAAGGGCGGAGTCCTAGGCCACTAGACGAAGGGGACTAGAAATTGGTGGAGCCAAGCGGGATCGAACCGCTGACCTCAACACTGCCAGTGTTGCGCTCTCCCAGCTGAGCTATGGCCCCTCAACGGCTGCGTATATTAAGGATCGACCCTTGGGGCGTCAACCTTTTTTCCAACGTTTTTTCAGTTTCGTGAACATCCCTGTTCTGGTCGCTTACTAATTCAACAGATTGGTTATTCCGTCAGCAATGCCGCGTATTCTTTTTCCACCCGCTTGGTTTCCTTCTTGGAAAATCCACCCATTACCTCAAGAGCATGACGCAGGCGAGACCGGGTCATGTCCGGACCAAGGATAGCCATGGAGTCCATAACGGACCAGGAGTTAGGGGTACCGGCGACAGCGACGAAGATGGCGAACATGAAATCACCCATCTTCAGCTCCATGGCTTTGGCCAGAGCTTTAACGTCGGCAAAGATATTCTCTTTGCTCCAATGGCGCTGGGCTTCAAGCTTCCACAGGGTAAACTGGAGCACCCGCTTGACCTGGCTTTCATCCAGCTTGTTGTGACCGAAGTCTTCCGGCTTGAGGTTGAGCATGCCGGAGAACATGAACGAGGCCATCGGCGATACATCACTGAACACTTCCGCCCGGCCCTTGATGTGAGGCACCAGATCCCGCAGCGCCTGCTCGTTGAACCACCAGTGGCGCATGCGCTCGACGAACTGGTCGTCGCTGAGTTCGTCACGGATCCACTGACCGTTGAGCCAGCGCAGCTTTTCCACGTCGAAAACCGGGCCGCCCAGGGAAACCCGCTGGATGTCGAAGTTTTCGATCATTTCATCCAGGGTGAATTTCTCGCGCTCATCCGGCATGGACCAGCCCATACGGCCCAGGTAGTTGGTAACCGCTTCCGGCAGGAATCCCATGCGCTCGTAGAAGTTGATGCTGGTGGGGTTCTTGCGCTTGGACAGCTTGCTCTTATCCGGATTGCGCAGTAGCGGCAGGTGGCACAGTACCGGCATGTCCCAGCCAAAGTATTCGTACAGCAATTTGTGCTTGGGCGCAGAGTTGATCCACTCTTCTCCACGCAACACGTGGGTGATTTCCATCAGGTGATCGTCAACCACATTGGCCAGGTGGTAGGTGGGCATGCCGTCGGATTTCAGCAGGATCTGACTATCTACCTGGGACCAGTCGATTTCGATGGTGCCGCGTAGCATATCGTCGATTTCACAAACGCCGTCTTCCGGTACTTTCATCCGGATAACATAGGGGTCACCAGCATCCAGGCGACGCTTGACCTCTTCCTCAGTCAGCTCCAGATTGCCCTTGATACCTGGATTCAGGCCCTGAGCCTTACGCTCTTCGCGAATGGCATCCAGCTCTTCAGGTGTGCGGAAGCAATAAAACGCATGCCCCTGGGTGACAAGGTCCAACGCGTATTGACGATACGAATCCTTCCGCTCTGATTGCCTGTAGGGACCATGGGGGCCACCTACGTCAGGGCCTTCGTCCCACTCCAGCCCAAGCCAGCGCAAGGCATTCAGGATGTCCTGTTCAGACTCCTGCGTACTGCGAACCTGATCCGTGTCTTCAATCCGCAGGATGAACTGGCCACCGTGCTGACGGGCGAAGCACAGGTTAAACAACGCCACGAAGGCGGTGCCAACGTGGGGATCACCGGTGGGAGACGGTGCGATTCGGGTACGTACGGTCATGAAAACATCCTGATGGTGTCAGCCTGAAAAAGGCTATGCATTAAAAGCCACGCATTATACCGGCCACAGCCGGATTTCGCATGGTCAGGCGATCGCCCTCTTCATTCGCCGCTCGTATTGTTATATTATAACGTACCATTAATTTTCCAGAGTCTCAGTCACATGACCACTAGCCGCTTTACAGGCCTCATCGCATTGGGTGCCGCCACACTCCTGGCATCCACCAGCACCCTGGCAAGCACCCAGGTTGTCACCTCCCTCAAGCCCATCGAACTGCTGGTGAAAGCCATAGCCACTGACGATGTGGAAATCACCACGCTGGTTCAGCCTGGCGCCAGCCCGCACAACTACTCAATGAAACCCTCACAGCGCAGGGCACTGGAAGCTGCTGACGCCATTTTTTGGGTGGGCCCTGAGATGGAAACCTTCCTGACCCGACTGCTCGGCGGAAGCGAGTTCCGGGATCGCACCTATTCACTCATGCACGGCGAAAACGTGCCGGAAGTGCAGTTAGACAACAATCACGGTGACCATGACGAACATGAACATCACAACCACCATGACGACCATGAAGAATCAGGCGGTCATGACGACCATCACCACGACCACGGCTCCGGAGAGGATCCGCACATTTGGCTGGATCCGGCCCTGGCGGTTGAGATGGCGCGGGATATTCACCGGGTACTCGCAACCCTGAAAAGTGCAGACACCCACGTGCTTGACGCCAATCTGGCGCGTTTCGAGCGGGCTATGGCCGAGACCGAGACAGCGATCAATCAACGCCTGGATACTGCTCGCGACATTGATCTCTTCACATACCACGACGCATTCACCCGCTTCGTGGGACACTACAACATGAACCTGGAAGGCATTCTGACGCTGAACCCGGAACTGTCTCCAGGTGCCGGCCACATCGCAGAAGTCCAGGAAAAACTGCGCAACGCCAATCAACCCTGCCTGCTGACTGAGCCTCAGTTCAACCGTCAATGGTGGCGCTCAATCACCGAAGGTCTGGACATAACATTCAGTACCTGGGACCCGCTCGCCACCGATATTGAAACCGATCAAGACGGCTACATCACTTTTCAACAGAGCCTTGCAGACGCTGTGCTCAAGTGCTTACCAGAGGATGCCAAGTAGAAGGGGAATAGTCACCATGGCCAGCAAGGTCTGGCCACTGATGATGCCCGCCATCAAGGGCGCGTCACCACCAAGCTGGCGCGCCAGGATGTATGAAGAAGTGGCTGTTGGCAGCGCTGCCATCAGTATGGCCACCTGAACCATCATCCCTTCCAGGCCCAGCAGCAGTGCCAACCCTGCCGTAAGCAGCGGGAAACCTACCAGCTTTGCCATCGAGGACACCAGGAATGGCATGGAGGCGCCGCGTAGCGCCTTTAGCTGCAGGCCAGCACCCACCGTCATCAAACCCAGTGGCAACGCAAGGTCACTTAATGGCTCGAGAATACCTGCCACCAGTGGATGGAAGCCAATCTGAAAATAGCTCCAGAACATCCCAACCACCGAACCAATGATCAGAGGGTTGGAGACGACAGCCTTGAATACGGGCTTCAGCTTCACCGCACCCTGCCCCGCCACCACGGAGAACATCAGGATGCAAAGCAGGTTCAGCAACGGCACTTTCACTGCCACGGCAATGGCAATCAGCGACAGGCCGTCATCCCCAAGCAACATACCAGCTGTTGCCAGGGCCACGTAGGAATTGAAACGGATACCGCCCTGAAATACCGAGGAAAATACCGGCCCCGGCCAACGCCAGAGCCATTGCAGCGCAATGAGCAACAGGGTCATTGCGGCCAGCATGGCAACGATCAAAATGAGGATATCGCCGTAGGCTGACGCTGGCACCTGAGCCTGGCCCAACTTGAAGATCAACATCGCCGGGAAAAGGACGTAGTAGGTGAAGCGCTCCGCCTGGGGCCAAAAGTCGCCCCCTGGAAAATGCCAGCGCCGGAACAGATAACCCAACAGGATCAACACAAACACCGGCAACAGCGCCTGAATCATGACCGGCATTACACAGTTCTCCCGAATACCTCATGGACGAGGTCTGAAAGAGTATCAAAGATAGCCGTCTGTCGCCCTGCCCGGATGGCAACTACTGACGCCAGAGTTTTCTCAACACACGCCGGGTCAGGGACGTGGGCGCGGATTTGGCGATGGGCCACAATGCCCGGAACTGCATGGAAACTGGTCGGTGCAGACGTGGCTGCTCGACCTGAGCCCACACCTGTGCTGCAACGACGTCCGGAGTCAGGTTAACACCCAGGCGCTCAAATAAACGGGATCCCTGCTCGTTCTGCTGCACCATGCCGGTATTCACGAACGGAGGCATCAGATCACACACGCGGATATCGTGTGGCTCCCATTCAATATCCAGAGCCTCGGTCATCGCACGTACGGCGTGCTTGCTGGCGGAGTAAGACGCGAAGTCCGGAATCCCATAGGCGGCAGATGCCGAGCTCATGTTCACCACCTGGGCACCCGGCGTTGCCTTCAGATACGGGAAGGCGCCGTGCAGAACCGTCATCAGCCCAATCACATTGACCTCTACCACGGCCCGATGCGCGGCCAAATTGATCTTCTCGAACGGGCCGACTTTCAGAATGCCGGCATTATTGTGAAGCAACCTCAACCGGCCACCCGTACGACTGGCAAAGTCTGCCAGGCCCTGCCTGACCGATGTCTCGTCCACCACGTCCACAATGTGGGTACTGCACCGATCATCCCCCAGTTCACTCTCAAGCGATGCCAGGGCCGCCTCATCCCGGTCAGCAGCACCGACAAACCATCCCTTGGAGGCAAAAAGACGGGCGGTCTCCCGGCCAATACCGGCGGCAGCGCCAGTGATAAAAATGCAGTTGTTCATGAGGCAACCCTGTCTTTGTTATCGATCGAATGTGGATGATCTCAGGAAGTTGACGACAAAGATTGGCCAACAGGGCCATCTTCAGCATGCTCACGATAAAGTGCTCCACCCAGTGCCATAAAGTAGCCTTCAAACGCGTCGTTGATTCGCTGGCGCTGCTTTCCTTCCGGATAAAGACCTGCCCTGGCCTCGTCAGAGTAGACGGTCCCCCTGACCAGAAAATTGCTCTGCGGCTGACTGTCTTCAACAAACGCTTCAAATGCCCGGGCACAGAGTTCTTCAGGCCTCGCGTAATAAAGCACCTTCATCTGCGTATCCGCCCGCTTCGAACACTGAAACAACGAACTGGGGCTGGTGCCATCCTCATTCAGCAAGATGGCCTGAAAACAGGCGCCCAATCGTTTGTTGAGAGGATGCTCCTTCTGGTCAGCGCTATCCAGCCAACCACTGGACGCGAATCCGCCACTCCCCAGGCGGCGGAACGCCTTATGCCCCATGTAATGATCGAAAGCGTGAAACCATTCGTGGGCCAGGCTTCCTGCCCCCGCATTCTTCGCAAGCGCCAATTGTCGGGTTGCAGGGATGTAGTGCGCGGCAACGCCCGGCCGGCCGCCGATCCCGTACTGCAACCCCAGTGATCCACGCAACGAGATCAGATGTTCCGGGCCCTGGAGGATACTCATAAGATCGCACAAAGCCTCATAGAACCTGCCTGCCGCCCGGTCCCGTTCAGGCGGTGTAACCCAACGACCCACTTCAATGCTCCGGAATTCGAACCGGCGCCTAACGTCAACAAAAGATACCGGGCCTTGTCCAGTCATGACGGATCCACCTGCCTGGTTGAAATTTTGAAAGGCCGAATCGAGCATGCCTTCGACCCAATACTGATTATTTATACAGTATTTTGTCGCGCATTGATCGCCACGTCAACGACTCGTGAATCCAGTCGCGACATCCGTGTTTACACTACCTTTCGCACACCCCCTCACGCCAAAAGGTGCGTTTTCCTGATAAACTGTGCCCCCTCGAATCACTTGTGAACGGTATAACTGAGCAGTCAATGAACATGAACGCGCCCCAGGAAACTCCCACTCTGAAGCCCTCCCGCCGCTTCTGTGTGGCCCCGATGATGGACTGGACCACCAGCCACTATCGCTATCTGGCGCGCCAACTCAGCCGGCACACCCTGCTCTACACCGAAATGGTCACGACCGGCGCACTGATCCACGGTGATACCGCTCGATTTCTGCGGCACGACCCGACGGAATACCCGCTGGCGCTGCAACTGGGTGGCGGCAATCCGCAGGAACTGGCCCATTGCGCCAAACTGGCTGAACAGTACGGGTTTGATGAAGTAAACCTGAACGTGGGCTGCCCCAGCGACCGGGTACAGAACAACATGATCGGTGCCTGCCTGATGGCACACCCCGATAAAGTGGCTGAGGGCGTGCAGGCAATGATCGCCGCCACCAGCCTGCCGGTAACCGTCAAACACCGTATCGGGATTGATGGCCGTGAATCCTGGGATGACCTTTGTGAGTTTATCGAGAAGGTATCCCAGGCCGGTTGTCGTACCTTTATCGTGCATGCCCGGATTGCCGTTCTCGAAGGTCTAAGCCCAAAAGAGAACCGGGACATACCCCCGCTGAAATACGACTGGGTCTATCGCCTTAAAGCCCGCTACCCGCATCTTGAGATCATCATTAACGGTGGTATCAAGACCTTTGCCGAATGCCGGGAGCACCTCGAACATACCGACGGCGTCATGCTGGGGCGCGAGGCCTACCATAACCCCTGGCTGCTGGCTGGCGTGGATACCGAGTTTTTCGGGCAGCCCATGCCGATTTCTTCACGGCACGAAGCATTACGAGCTGTATTACCATTCATTCAGAGTGAACTGGACCGTGGCGTTTACCTCAGTCACATCTCTCGTCACCTGATGGGCCTGTTCCACGGGCAGCCCGGGGGTCGCCAGTTCCGGCGCTACATCAGTGAGAACGCCCACAAGCCCGGGTCCGGCATTGAAGTCATCGAACGGGCCATGGCGAAAGTTCCCGAGCCTGCCGAGGCCACGGTAGTGCCAGCCTGAGCACCTTGTTACCTTAATACTGCCTTGTTCCTGTCAGAGCGGCCCGTTATTGTAGGCGTATGACCCAAAGCGCCCGCCAAACGGGCGATCAATAACAAATCGATCAGGATGACAGGACGAATGACCAGCAAGCTCGAACAACTGAAAGCCATGACCACGGTGGTTGCAGACACCGGGGACCTGGAGGCCATTGCCCAGTGGAAGCCGGAAGACGCCACCACCAATCCGTCGCTTCTTCTCAAGGCCGCGGCATCCGAGGCCTACCGCCCGATGCTGGACGAAGCCGTGGCAGCCGCTCGCAAACACGGCGGTTCCGATGCGGAGCAGCTGACCTACGCGACTGACATGCTGGCCGTACTCGCAGGCAAGCAAATTCTCGGGCGCATACCTGGTGTGGTTTCAACCGAAGTGGATGCCCGGTTGTCCTTCGATACCGATGCCACCCTCACCCGCGCACGTCGCCTGGTCGAGCTGTATGACCACCTCGGCATGGATACCAGCCGAGTGCTGATCAAGATTGCGTCCACCTGGGAAGGCATTCGCGCCGCTGAACAGTTGGAGAAAGAGGGTATACACTGCAACCTCACCCTGCTGTTCTCTTATATCCAGGCCGCTGCCTGCGCCGATGCCGGCGCCTTCCTGATCTCGCCGTTCGTGGGCCGTATCCTGGACTGGCATCTGGCTGCGACGGGGCGTGATGCCTTCCCGGCGGCAGAAGACCCCGGGGTCCAGTCGGTAACCCGCATCTACAACTACTACAAGACCAATGGCTACAAGACGGTGGTGATGGGGGCCAGTTTCCGCAACACCGGCGAAATCGAAATGCTGGCTGGTTGTGACCGCCTGACCATCAGTCCGGCCCTGCTTCAGGAGCTGGAGAACGACTCCGGCGCGCTGACACGCCAGTTGTCCGCAGAGGGCGCAAAGAGCTCAGACAGGCCAGGCGACATTGATGAGCGCCTGTTCCGCTGGGAGTCCAATGAAGATGCCATGGCCACGGAAAAACTGGCCGATGGCATACGTCGTTTTACCAACGACCAGATAGAGCTTGAAAACCGCGTCCGCCGGCTGTCCCAGGCCGCCTGACGCCAGCCACCACCGGGAGGAGATTCCTGACACCATGATTGAGCGCCTGAAAAGCCTGTTTGGCTCGCCCGAAGATGAACCGACACAACCTGACAGCCACCAGCTTGCGGTGGCCGCCACGGCGCTGATGGTGCAGCTGTCCAGGGTCGACAACGATCAGGATGACGAAGAACTGAAGACGATTGTCAACTTTGCGGTTGAAGCGCACCAGGTCACCCGTGACGAAGCCGAAGAGATCCTTCAGGATGCGCTCAACCAGGCAGACGACGCCACTTCCCTTTATGAGTTTACCGGCCTTATCAACGAGCAGTTGAGTCAGGAAGAAAAACAGGCACTTCTTGAAAGCATCTGGCGGGTTGCATTTGCTGACGGCCGAATTGACAAGTACGAGGAACACCTTATTCGCCGCATGTCGGATCTGCTGCATCTTAACCACAGGGAGTTCATGCAGGCCCGCCATCGCGCTGAAGGCGCTGACTGAACCTCAAGGAGCAAGTATGTTAGCCATTCTCCACCCGGATACCGCGCTGGACAGTGAAGCCTATCGCCAAACCATGCACTTTCTGGAGAACCTGCCAGGGGTATCGGTCAGGGTGCATGAAGTCCAGGGTGCCAAGCAGCGCCTGACAGAGGTGTACCTGTTGGGCGACACCAAATCCCTGGACAAGGACGAGATCGAGGCCCTGCCTGCCGTGGAGCGCGCGATACGCATCTCCGACGACTACCGGATTCTGGGGCGGCACAAGGACGACAAGCGCCAGAGTGGCTTTACCTATAACGGCGTGACCTTCGACCAGTCCAACCTGAACATTTTCGCCGGCCTGTGCGCCGTCGACGTGCCAGAGCACGTGGAGCAGATGATGCAGGCCCTTGAGGACAATGGCCAGGTTTGCACCCGCATGGGCGCCTACAAGCCCCGGACCAATCCGTATTCCTTTCAGGGCCACGGCAAGGGTTGCCTGCCCTGGGTGTTTGAGAAAGCCGGCAAACATGGCATCAAGGTGATTGCCATGGAGATCACCCACGAGAGCCACATTGAAGAGATCGACCATTGCCTGGAGCAACTGGGGCGCCCTACCGGTGTCATGCTGCAGGTAGGCACGCGCAACACGCAAAACTTTGAGTTGCTCAAAGCCATTGGCCGCCAGAGCACTTACCCGGTGTTGCTTAAACGCGGCTTCGGCATCACCCTGAATGAATCTCTGAACGCGGCCGAATACCTGGCCAGCGAAGGCAACGCCAATGTGATTTTCTGCCTGCGTGGTATGAAGACCGAGGCTGGGCAACCCCACCGCAACATGGTGGACTTCGCCCATGTCCCGGCGGTAAAGCGCCTTACCCGCATGCCGGTATGCGTTGACCCATCCCACTCAGTCGGCAGCCGCGAACGCGCACCCGACGGCGTCCTGGATGTCATGCACGCAACCGCACAGGGCGTGATAGCGGGCGCCAACATGGTACTGGTGGACTTCCACCCGAAGCCGGAGAAAGCCTTGGTGGATGGCCCTCAGGCCCTGCTGATGCGGGAACTACCGGCGTATCTGGAAGACATTCAGCTGTGCCACGACACCTGGAAGCAACGCCAGCAAATCTATAACCGTCTGAAGGAATCTTCTCCAGAATGATCGTGTATGGACACAGGGGCGCTAAGGGGGAAGCCCCCGAAAATACCCTGGCCGGTTTTACCCACGCCTACCGCCACGGGGTTCGGCACTTTGAGCTTGACCTGGTTCTATCAAAAGATGGTATGCCAATGGTCATTCACGACCTGACCGTTGATCGCACAACCGGACAGGAAGGCAACGTTGCCAACTACACGGCATCCGAACTGGCAGACATGGACGCCCGGCGCAACACCACAGCCTGGCCGCGGAAAGCAGGCATTCCCACTCTGGAGGCGTTGCTCAACGAATTCCCGGATTTCGAGCACCTGCAACTGGAGGTAAAGAAAGACAACCGTCACCGACTGAATATTCTGTGCAATCGCCTGACAGAAATCATTCAACGTCGCGATCTTTACAAGCGGGTGGTCATTACCTCCTCCGACAGCTGGTTCCTGCAGGAAGCCCGCCGCCGGGACCGCAAGGTGCGGATCGGACTCGTAACGGACCGGAAGTTTCCGAGACCGGTCAATACCGCAGCCCGTTTGCACTGCGATTTTCTCTGTATCGGCTGGCGTATCTGCACCAGTGCCATCGTTGACGATGCCCACAGGCGCGGCATGCACGTATCCACCTGGACGGTAAACCGCATTCACGACATGGTTCAGCTTGAAGCCAAGGGCGTCGATAGCATCATCACCGACTATCCGACAAGCACGCGGATGTTCTTCGACAACCGCGCGAAAGCAGCTCTCCACCTTCCAACGCCCCAAGAGAGCGCGGAAAGCACGGACAGCACTCGGCCCGCAATCAGCAGCTAGAAAATCCGATTGAGACCGTTGAGCGCCGCTACCCGATAAGCCTCAGCCATGGTCGGGTAGTTAAAGGTCGTATTGATGAAATAGTTCAGGGAGTTGGCCTCGCCTTCCTGATTCATGATGGCCTGGCCGATGTGAACGATTTCTGCGGCCTGGTCGCCAAAACAGTGAATCCCCAGCAGTTGACGGGATTCGCGGTGAAACAAGATCTTGAGCATGCCCACCGGGTCCCCGGTGATCTGGGCCCGCGCCAGGTCCTTGAAGAACGCCTGCCCCACTTCGTAGGGAACCTTGGCTTCGGTTAGTTCCCGCTCGGTTTTACCCACCGAGCTGATCTCCGGCAGGGTATAGATACCCGTCGGCACATCCGATACCAGCCGGAAATAGTCGTCCTTCACGATGTCGGAGGATGCAGAGCGCCCCTGATCGTAGGCGGCGCTGGCGAGGCTTGGCCAGCCAATCACATCACCGGCCGCGTAGACATTCTCCACTTCAGTCCGATAATGGTCGTCAACCGCCAACTGTCCACGGCCGTTGGGCGTCAGACCGATGTTGTCCAGGCCCAGCTTTTCGGTGTTGCCGCTACGGCCATTGCACCAGAGAAACGCATCCGCACGGATTTTCTTGCCGGACTTCAGCGACAGCACGACCCCGTGATCATCACCATCGACCGATTCATACTCCTCGTTGTGTCGAACCAGCACACCGTTATTGCGCAGGTGATAACTCAGAGCATCCGAAATCTCATCGTCCAGGAACGTGAGCAAGCGGCTTCCCGGGTTGATCAGGTCCACCTTCACACCCAGGCCGGCGAAAATCGAGGCGTATTCCGAACCAATGACGCCCGCTCCATAAATAATCAGCGTGCGGGGCGTGTGGGACAGATTCAGAATGGTATCTGAGTTGTAGATGCGATGGTGACGGAAGTCTACATCCGGCGGAAGGTACGGACGAGAGCCCGTTGCAATAATCGCCTGCTTGAAATGCAGGACTTCATGGGATTTATTACCCCGTATCTCGAGCCGGTTGCTATCGATAAAACTGGCACGGCCGTTAATCAGATCCACGCGGTTCCGTGCATAGAACTGGGTTCTCAACTTGACCTGCTTGCCGATCACCTTCTGTGCATTCTGCAAAACACGGGGAAAAGAAAACCAGCGTGGCTCGCCGATATCACGGAACATCTGGTTGGTATTAAAGGTGATGATCTGCTTGACCGAGTGACGCAACGCTTTGGAAGGAATAGTGCCCCAGTGGGTGCAGTTACCGCCAACCGTGGGTTTATCTTCGATGATTGCGACACGCTTGCCGTGTTTCGTCGCATTCATCGCTGCACCTTCTCCCGAAGGGCCTGCGCCGATAACGACGACGTCGTAATGATGTTCTGCCATTCTGCAGTGACTCCTTATCTACGTCGTGAGGGAGCCTCTGAAAAGACCCTGCAGGCACGCACTGGCAGGGCGCAGGCGCTTTTCAGAAGCTCCCGGAATTTTTATAGGTTGGTGGACGCCGGATCAGCGGTCGTCTGAGCGGGAGGCGTCATACGTCAGTGCCTCCGCGGACTTGCCGTCGTTGGCAAGGCGTTCGTTTTCTTCTTCACACTTCTGGGTGTTGCCGCCACAGATATCACAGGACTTGCTGATACCCATGGCACCAATGCCACCGCAAGTGCCACTGATCGGCTTGCGGCCGAAAATTACCCCGACGGACATCGCTGCAACCAGCAGCACGACAATCATCAGGACCAGCAGAAAAGTACCCATAAGGTCTCTCCGTCAATGTGTTAGGAACGAGGAAAACGCAGGCGTGTAATCCGTTTCAAACCCGTTGTCACCCCGCACAATAAAATACGCGGCTATGTTCTCACGCGTGGCAAGCGCCTTTGCCCGATCATGCCCCATCACATTAAAGGCCGTGGCGAGGGCATCTGCCGTCATGCAGTCATCCGAAATGACCGTTACCGATGCCAATGTATGGCTAATCGGTCGACCGTCTTTCGGGTCTATTGTATGCGAAAACCGGCGGCCATCCGATTCGTAGTAGTTACGATAGTCACCCGAGGTTGCCATTGCATGTCGGTCAAGGGCAACCACACGGTTGATTTCACGCATTTCCGACACCGGCTGCTCAATGGCCAGGCGCCATGCTTCACCATCCGGCTTATGCCCATGAGCCTGAACTTCGCCACCTATTTCGACAAGATACGCGGCGATACCTTCATCTTTCAGGTAACGGGCCACCGCGTCCACGCCGTAGCCCTTGGCAATGGCTGACAGATCGATGTATTGATTGGGACTCGCTCTCAGTGCCGGAGGATCCGCCTGAAGGTCCAGTTTACCGTAACCGGTGACTGCCATCCTGGCCGCGAGCTCATCGTCGCTGGGGATCGTCTCCGGACGGGCATCCGGCCCAAAACCCCACAGATTGACCACCGGGCCAATGGTGACATCGAAAGCGCCACCGGTCAGTTCGGAAACCTGATCAGCTGTTGCAAGCACTTCGTAGAGCGGCGTTGAGATCTCCACCCACTCAGACTGATCGTCCAGACGGTTAAAGCGCGAAAGCTCGGAATCTTCACGCCATGTGGACATCGACGCGTCCACGCCTTCCAGAACCTTTTCAATGCCTTGCGCCAGATTCTCCAGCCGCTCCGGATTGTCCGTCAATACGACGTTGATATGATAACGCGTACCAAACACCGGCCCGGCGATTTCCCAGACTTTTTCCTCTTCCTCAAACGAACAACCCGCCAGCGCGGCCAGGGCCAGCACCAGTAAGGCGCCGGCCGCAACCACCCTGACGGGTCGGAACATGCTGAATGTCATGTGAGCTAATTAACCCCCGAAGTCATCCAGCATGATGTTTTCGTCCTCAACACCCAGATCCTTGAGCATCTTGATGCACGAGGCGTTCATGATTGGGGGCCCACACATATAGTACTCGCAGTCCTCCGGAGCCGGGTGCTCCTTCAGGTATTTTTCATAGAGCACGTTATGGATGAAGCCGGTCTCGCCTTCCCAGTTATCGGTTGGCTGCGGGTCTGATAGAGCCACATGCCACTCGAAGTTGTCGTTTTCTTCCGACAGCTGGTCGAAATCCTCGACGTAGAACATCTCCCGGACGCTTCGTGCGCCGTACCAGAAACTGATCTTACGCTTGGACTCCAGGCGCTTGAGCTGATCAAAGATATGGGACCGCATGGGCGCCATACCGGCACCGCCGCCGATGAACACCATTTCAGCTTCGGTCTTCTTGGCGAAGAACTCACCGAATGGCCCCATAACCGTCACCTTGTCACCGGCCTTCAGGTTGAAGACGTAGGATGACATGATGCCCGGCGGATGATCCGTGCCCGGAGGCGGCGTGGCAATACGGATGTTGAACTTGAGAACACCCTTCTCTTCCGGGTAGTTGGCCATGGAGTAGGCGCGAATGGTCTCCTCCTTGTTGATGGCCTTGTAACGCCAGATATCGTGCTTGTCCCAATCTTCATGGAACTCCTCCTCAATCTTGAAATCCTTGAACGGGATTTCGTAGGGGGGGCACTCAAGCTGCACGTAACCACCGGCACGGAAGTCGACTTCTTCACCTTCGGGAAGCTTCAGTACCAGTTCCTTGATGAACGTGGCCACGTTATGGTTGGAGATAACCTCACATTCCCACTTCTTGACGCCAAAGAACTCCTCTGGCACTTCCACTTTCATGTCCTGCTTCACCGGAACCTGACAGGACAGGCGCCAGCCTTCCTTTTCCTCGCGATTGGTGAAGTGGGTCTTTTCGGTGGGCAACATGGCACCGCCACCCTCCAGGACCTTGCACTTACACTGGGCGCAAGTACCGCCGCCGCCACAGGCGGAGGACAGGAATATGCCACTTCCGGCCAGGGTTCCGAGCAACTTGCCGCCGGCTTCCGTTGTCAGCGTATGCTCTGGGTCGTCGTTGACTTCAATGGTCACATCACCGGTGCTTACGAGTCTGGACCGTGCCGCGAGAATGACCGCGACAAGGGCCAGCACGATAACGGTGAACATGACCACGCCGAGAATAATTTCTGTATTCATGGTCTCGCCTTTTCGTTAAACCGAATCACCGGGTTGATTACAGTGAAATACCTGAGAACGACATAAAACCGAGGGACATCAAACCAACCGTAATGAAGGTGATACCCAGGCCTCGTAGCCCTTCGGGAACATCGCTGTATTTGAGCTTTTCGCGGATACCGGCCAATGCGAGTATGGCCAACGCCCAGCCGACACCGGCACCAAACCCGTAAACCACGCTTTCACTGAAGGTGTAGTCCCGCTCGACCATGAACAGTGATGCACCCAGGATGGCGCAGTTCACGGTAATCAGCGGCAAAAACACCCCAAGAGCGGCATACAAAGCCGGCATATACTTGTCCAGAACCATCTCCATGATCTGGATAAGTGCCGCAATGACACCAATGTACGTAATAAGGCCCAAAAAGCTCAGGTCAACATTCGGTAGACCCGCCCAGTCCAACGCACCTTCCCTGAGGATAGTGTTGTAGAGCAGGTTGTTCACCGGCACCGTGATCGTCAGTACCACGACAACGGCAATACCGAGGCCAGCGGCCGCTTCAATCTTCTTGGAGATCGCCAGGAAGGTACACATCCCCAGGAAGAAGGCCAACGCCATGTTTTCAACAAAGATGGCCTTCAGGATCAGGCTGATATAATGCTCCATCAGAAGGCCTCCTTAACGGTGTGGCGGGACATTTTGAAGTCCGCTTCTTCTACCTGCTCAGGCTTCCAGGTACGCAGACCCCAGATCGCCAGGCCGATGATAAAGAACGCACTCGGCGGCAGCAGCAACAGACCGTTGGGAATGTACCAACCACCCTCGTTGACGACCGGCATCAGAGACACGCCGAACAGCGATCCCGCGCCCAGCAGCTCCCGGAAGAACGCCACGAAAATAAGCAGAACGGAATAGCCCATGCCGTTACCAACGCCATCCAGGAAGCTCAGCCAGGGGCCGTTCTTCATGGCGAAACCCTCAGCACGGCCCATGACGATACAGTTGGTGATGATCAAACCAACGAATACCGACAGCTGCTTACTGATTTCGTAGGCATACGCCTTGAGGACCTGATCAACAACGATAACCAGGGAGGCGATAATGGTCATTTGCACGATAATCCGGATACTACCGGGAATCTGCGTGCGAACCAGCGACACGGCCAGGTTAGAGAAGGCCGTTACCGCGATAACCGCCATGCACATAACCAGAGTTACGTTCATGCTGGTGGTCACCGCCAGTGCCGAGCAGATACCGAGAATCTGCAAGGCAATAGGGTTGTTACTGAATATCGGCTCGAAGAGAACCTGTTTGGCTGAAGCGTCTGCCATGATCAGACCTCCCCTTCACGAAGTTTTTTCAGGTACGGTGCGAAGCCCCGGTCACCCATCCAGTAGTTGACCAACTGCTCAACACCTCGGCTCGTCAGGGTCGCACCGGACAGGGCATCCACCTTGTGCTCCTTGTCGGATGCACCGGCGCCCACGCCACCCTTGACCAGGCGAATCTGCGGCTCTTCCAACTCATCGCCGTACACTTCCTTGCCGACCCATTGGCTTTTCCAGCGGGGGTTATCCACCTCGCCACCAAGCCCCGGAGTTTCAGCGTGGTCATAGAAGCCCAGGCCCTCAATGGTGTTGGCATCGCCCTCAAGCGATACGAACCCGTAAAGGGTGGACCACAGACCGTAGCCATGAATCGGAAGGACTACCCTGACCAGTTCACCGTTTTCACTCAGGGTGTAGATCTTGGCAACGTTCGGACGGCGCTTGATGCCGGCCTTGTCTTCCGATGCAGGAATATTGACCGACATGGACGGATCAGAAGCCGCCTTGTACATGTCGTACTTCATCGGCTCCTTCACACCAACGGCCCCGGGATCAACGTAATCACCAGACTCGAGGTCAACCAACCGAACGTCGAAGCGAGAGAAGGTCTCCTCAATCTCTTCAGCCGTTGCGCCCTCTTTCAGCATTCCGGCAGCCGCCAGGATGTTGGAACGAATGTCCAGGTTCTGGTTCTGGATCTGCGCCGGTCGAAGCATTACCGCCGCTGTCGATACCACGACAGAAAACGCAACGCTCAGCACCAGAGCAACCATCAGTGTTCTGGAGACAGTTTCTTTAGCTTTAGCCACGGGCAAGCCTCCGTTTGATGTTGGCCTGAACCACATAATGGTCCATCAGCGGTGCAAAGAGGTTGGCAAACAGAATTGCCAGCATGATGCCTTCCGGGAATGCCGGGTTGATCACGCGAATCAGTACGGTCATCACGCCGACCAGGATACCGAAGCACCAGCGACCCGTGTTGGTCATCGCCGCCGACACCGGATCGGTCGCCATGAACATCATGCCAAAGGCAAAGCCACCCATCACCAGATGCCAGTGAGCCGGCACGTCAAACATTGGGTTGGTATCCGAGCCAATCACGTTCAGCAGCAGCGACATGGCAATCATACCGATCAACACGCCACCGACGATGCGATAGGACGCGATTTTCATCACCAGCAGGATAATGCCGCCGATCAACACCGCCAGCGTTGAGGTCTCACCCATAGAGCCCTGAATCGAACCCATAAAGGCTGACATCCAGCCAATCTGGGTTTCCAGTGCTTCCAGGCCACCACTGGCAGCCCAGCTCAGCGCGGTCGCGCCACTGAAACCGTCGACGGCCGTCCATACCGTGTCACCGGAAATCTGGGCCGGATAGGCAAAATACAGGAACGCACGACCGGTGAGGGCCGGGTTCAGGAAGTTCTTGCCGGTGCCGCCAAACACTTCCTTGCCAATGACCACACCGAAGGTGATACCAAGGGCAACCTGCCACAGCGGAATGGTTGGCGGGCATATCAACGCGAACAGCACGGATGTCACGAAGAAGCCTTCGTTCACTTCGTGACGACGTACCGTGGCAAATAGCACTTCCCAGAAACCGCCCACCACGAAGGTGACGAAGTAAATGGGTACGAAGTACGCCATGCCGTAGACAAAGTTGTCCCAGATGCTGGCGGCATTATTGCCGGCCAGGGCACTGATAAAGGCAGTACGCAGACCACCGTCACCCATCAGCGCGTCAGGATTCTCAGCCAGGAAGCTGTTGGCCTGGAAGCCAATGTTCCACATACCGAAGAACATTGCGGGAAAGGTACACAGCCATACCGTAATCATGATGCGTTTAAGATCAATACCATCACGCACATGAGAGGTAGTGGATGTCACGCTAGCCGGTGAATAGAAAATCGTATCCACCGCTTCGTAAAGCGCATACCAGCGCTCGTACTTGCCACCTTTTTCGAAATGATGCTCGATACCATCGAGAAACTGTCGGATTGCCATCGTTTTAGCCCTCGATCTCGATTCTGGTCAGGTTCTCACGGAGAATCGGACCGTACTCGTATTTACCCGGGCACACGAAGGTACACAGCGCCAGATCTTCTTCATCCAGCTCCAACGCACCCAGTTTTTGTGCCATTTCAGTGTCGCCCACGATCAAAGACCGCAACAACTGGGTAGGCAGAATGTCCAGAGGCATGACCTTTTCGTACATCCCTACTGGCACCATCGCCCGCTCACTGCCGTTGGTCGTGGTCGTCATATCAAACCGCTTTCCGCCGACCAGTTTGGACAGGTAGATGTTCATAACCGAGAACTTGTTGGCTCCCGGCGACAGCCAGCCCATAAACTCTCGTTTGTTGCCCTCTTCCAGAACCGAGATCTGGTTGGCGAAACGACCAAGGTAGTTACAGGGCCCGTCACCACGACGACCACCGAACACAGAGCCGGAAATTTTGCGAACCTCGCAGTCCGTGGCGATTTCACCATCAAGAAGTTCATCAAGGTTGGCGCCGACACGGGTACGAATCAGGCGCGGCTTGAGGGCCTTCGGACCACCGACCGCAACAATACGGTTCACCGACAGCTCGCCGGTCTCGAACAGTTTTGCGATATCAATGACGTCCTGGTAGCCGATACTCCATACCACTTTGTCCCCGGCAATGGGATCGAGGTAATGAATATGAGTACCTACGTTACCCGCCGGATGAACACCCTCAAACTGCTGAACTTCCACGCTGTCGTCAGACGGAACCGGCACATCAGAGCCCGGCTTGCCGGTCACAAACACCTTACCGGTGGTCAGCTTGGAGAGAATCTTCAGCCCCTGTTCGAAGGCCGCACCGTTTTCACGGATGATCACTGTGGGATCTGCTGCCAGCGGGTTAGTGTCCATGACGGACACGAAGATGGAATGCGGCGCCGTATCAATGGCAGGCACCTTACTGTAGGGACGGGTCTTGAAGGTTGTCCACAACCCGGACTCGACCAGGTTATCGACGACTTGCTGACGCTCCAGACCAGCAACATCAGACGCATCGTAACGCGCAAAGGTCTCAGCTTCGTCGCCGTCGATTTCAACGACAACCGACTGAAACACACGGCGCTCGCCGCGGTTGATTTCCTTGACCACACCGGCTGCCGGTGAAGTATAACGAACGCCTTCGGTCTTCTTGTCCGTAAACAGCAGCGTGCCGCGCTTTACACGGTCACCTTCTTTCACAGCCATCGTTGGCTTCATGCCTACGTAGTCAAAACCGATCAACGCCACATGGCGAACGGGTTTGCCGTCTGTAATGGTCTGTTCAGGAGCGCCGCTGATGGGAAGATCCAGGCCTTTTTTGATCTTGATCATTAGCCTCATCCAATCATCAGAAACTATTCGATGGATTTGTAACGCCCGACGCGTGCCGCCCAGTTGTGCCAATCCGGCCTGAACCGAATGATGGCGCCAGGGCAACGGATCCACCGGCGTTAATCACAGCCAGGCATCCGGTTAAGGAAAAGCGATGGGAAGCGGGTGTCAGACGTACCCAAAATCGCGCCAATTATAGAGATTAAGGAATACTATTTCCACCAGAAACCCTACGGAGTTTGTGCCTTAACGTAATCAGAGAGTGGTTTACATGGGCCCAAAAAGAAACCCCGGTCGCGAAAACGACCGGGGTTTCTTAATTGCCTCAGAGCACTTTTGGGCTCGTCAGCCTCTAACCCGCTTCGGGAAGATCGGATAGGTAACACCCGCCATCTGATTAACCACGCGAATCACCTGAGCGCTGTAACCAGCCTCATTGTCATACCAAACGTAGAGGATCAGGCGCTTGCCATTGGCGATGGTGGCCTGCGCATCCACAATGCCGGCATGGCGGGAACCGACAAAATCGGTGGAAACCACTTCCGGCGAGTTGACGAAGTCAATCTGCTTCTGCAGCTCGGAGTGCAGCGCCATATCGCGAAGGTATTCGTTAACACCCTCCACCGTTACGTCTTTTTCCAGGTTGAGATTGAGGATTGCCATGGACACGTTCGGAGTGGGAACGCGAATGGCGTTACCGGAAAGCTTGCCCTTCAACTCCGGAAGCGCCTTGGCGACGGCCTTCGCAGCACCGGTTTCGGTAATAACCATGTTTAGTGGGGCACTGCGACCACGACGGCTACCCTTGTGGTAGTTATCGATCAGGTTCTGGTCGTTAGTGTAGGAGTGAACCGTCTCGACATGACCGTCCTCAACACCATACTCATCATAAATGGCCTTGAGCACCGGCGTAATGGCGTTGGTGGTACAGGACGCCGCTGACAGGATCCTGTCTTCACGGGTGATCCAGTCGTTGTTAATGCCGTGAACAATATTCTTGATGTCGCCCTTGCCCGGCGCAGTCAGCAAAACCCGGCTGACGCCCTTGGATTTCAGGTGCAGCCCAAGACCAGCCTCGTCACGCCAGATACCCGTGTTATCAATGACGATCGCATTGTTGATACCGTATTGGGTGTAATCCACCTGATCAGGGCCCGGCGAGTAGATCACCTTGATAAAGTTGCCATTGGCGATCAGCGCAGAGTTCTCTTCATCCACGGTAATCGTACCGTTGAAAGGACCGTGAACCGAATCACGGCGCAGCAGGCTGGCACGCTTTTCGAGGTCATTGCTTGCCCCACCCTGACGGACCACGATGGCGCGCAGGCGCAGATTGTTGCCGCCACCGGCCTTTTCGATCATGATCCGCGCCAGCAGCCGCCCGATCCGTCCGAAACCGTACAGCACCACATCCTTGGTGTCGTTTTCGGCATCTTCCTGAGACTGGGTCTGGTACTCGCCGATAATCGGGCCAATCTCACGTTTGAGGAAGTCGTCAAGAGCCCCGCCTTCTTCCTTGAACTTCACCGCAAGCTTGCCAATATCGACATGGCCACGCCCGAGATCCATCTTGTCCATCGCCTGCAGAATAGGCAGGGTGTTGTGAACGGACAGTTCGCTGTCTTCAACCTGACGCACGAAGCGGTGTGCGCGGATGATGTCGATGACCGACTGGTTGATAATGGACCGGCCATACACGGACGTGACCACATTGTTTTTACGGTAGAGGCGACCGATCAGCGGAATCATGGCTTCCGCAGTGGATTCTCTTTCCGTCCAGTTAGACAGGTGCTGGTTGATCTGTTCGTGACTCACGCTTGAACCTCTGCAGTTGGAACCTGGAAAATTGGGGCAGTATTATCCAACGTTATTTCTCAGACAGCAAATACACCCCGTTAATCCTTTCGTAACTGTTGGACCGCTGTCATGACAGCGACACTTCTGGCCGGTAGAATACGCGCCTCGCCACTCCCCGGCTCCCAATGCATCCAGGAGAAAGAACCAGCCCATGACGCAAGCCGCCGCCCACTCCGACAGACACACCGCACTGGTTGCGCCGGTCGCACCTGTCAAGGCTGCGGATCACCGCATCTGGGGGCAACTGCATGGCAGCAGCGACGCCCTGGCCATCTGCGAGAGCGCCAGGGCCCATCAGGGCCTGACACTGGTAATAACCCGCAGCACCGAGGAGTCCATCCGCCTCGAGCAGTCCATGCGATTCTATCTGGGCCTGCCCACCGATGAAGACCAACCGGCCATCACACCGGATGGACTCGAGCTACTGTCGCTGCCCGACTGGGAAACCCTGCCCTACGATCTGTTTTCACCACACCAGGACATTACCTCCCGTCGAATCCGGGCTCTACACCGGTTGCCAACCACAAACCACGGCGTCCTGGTGGTGCCGGCCCGCACCTTGATGCACCGGTTGCCGCCGGTCAGTTACCTGCAAGGCAACACCCTGCTTCTTGAGGTTGGCCAGTCACTGGATATCGACAACTGGCGCATGCAGCTGGAATCGGCCGGATACCGGCACGCCGATAATGTCTATGAACACGGCGAGTACGCGGTGCGCGGGGCTATCCTGGACATCTTCCCCATGGGCGCCACCCGTCCCTACCGCATCGACCTGTTCGATGACGAAATTGAAACACTGCGAACCTTTGATCCGGAAACCCAGCGCTCGATCGACCGAATTGAACGCATTGAGCTGTTGCCCGCCAACGAGTTTCCCTGGCACAAAGAAGCCCGATCAGGGTTCCGTAACCGGTGGTTTGAGCAGTTTCCCCATGCCGATAAAGACGCCCCGATCTACCAGGACGTCACCCACAGCATTACACCGCCGGGGATCGAGTACTACCTGCCCCTGTTCTTCGACCAGACCGCAACGCTCTTTGACTACCTGCCCGGCGAAACCCTGGTATTCACAGCATCCGGACTTAACGAGGCCGCCAGCGCCTTCGACGCCGACACCCGTGCACGCTACGAGGACCGTCGCCACGACCGGATGCGTCCTATCCTGCCGCCAGCAGAACTGTTTCTCCAGAAGGACGAG
>NZ_LSMM01000032.1:0-57859 GCF_001566815.1 Marinobacter sp. Hex_13 | reverse complement strand
GTACTCGGTCAGCTCGAAACGGGCGACCACGAACAGGTCTTTGGGGAGTTGGCCAAGGGTGGCCGTGAACTGCAGTCCGGTTGCCTGGGGCATGTCTTCGATCCTTGAAGCAGTAAAATCCTGAACCGCCAATACGGAAAACGTCCTGTTTCCGTATTGGCTCTGGTGCATAGTCTAATACAGACTGCGTGGCATCTGGTACCCCGCCAGCAACTGCTGTGTGAACGGGTTGGTATTACTGCCCGCATGCAGGCGATAACGCATCTCGCCATCGTCCAACGCAAACCGCACATCCACGGCACTGCTGCTCACGCCGGTGATGTCGGCTTCGTCCAGCAGGCGAAACAACGCCCAGGGGCCGTTTTCCGAAATACTGCGTGGCGAGCGGTTCACTTCCGTGGGCACCAGGGTCACCCGGCTCTCAACCGAATCCCTCAGTGTATTGGGCCACACCAGCGGAATGCTCTGGCTGGGGCCGTGGCTGAATTCGACCAGTTGCCCGTCCACGTTCATCACGCTGCGGCGCTTGTTGGAAGACAGGTGCAACGGCTCCAGTGCAAACTCGACATCCAATGAGCCGCTTCGCGTGAAGAAGGCACGGCGGATATTCTCAGCCTTCTCCAGCGAGGCCAGCACATCACGACGAACCAGGCTGGCGCGCTTGGAACCGGCAATGTGTTCCGGATGGTCTTCCAGAAACAGCTTCAGATTGTCGTTGTAAAACTGGTCCAGCACACCGTCCGGCGCAAAGAAGCGCTCGAAATCTTGCAGTGCGGCGTCGCGGCCGGCGCCCGGATTGAACGGGTAATGCCTGGCCAGACTCTGCTGGAACGGCTGGTAGACTTCCTGGTACCACTGGCGTTCCAGCTGCGCCACAGCCTGATCCAGCACCACGCGCCAGCTTTCCGATGCCAGCTTCTCAAGCATACGGTCCAGCGGTGCCGGCTGATTTGAGGCTACCCGTTGCAGGGTGAAGATCGGGTCCGCGCCTTGCAGGCCCATCCGGGCACGGGCGGCGGAAAGCGCAGCCTTGCCACGATCCGGTGCTTCCTGGATGCCACGCAGATAGGTGTGCAGGTTCTGAACCACGTCCATCACCTGTTCCATATCGCTGGGGTTGTCACCCCGTTTGTCGATCAATGCGTTCAGGTCGGTGAACTGTCGTTCAATTTCCTGAACCATTTGGAAGTGGGCGGACTGCTCCATCACTTTGCGGGCCGCTTCGGCTTCTTCACTACCACCGGGAATCAATCGGGTATTGGCGGTAACCTGCGCCAGCAACTGATTCAACGGCTCGTGACCGCTGGTCAGGCTTTCCAGAATACGCACACCATGGTTAAGGTCGCTGAAGCTCTGGATGTCCAGCCGGCTCAGCGCCCGACGCCAGCTCGCCACGTAGTTTTCCGCGTACAGGGATTGCAGTTGCGCCTGCAGCCGCGCTTCATCCGCCTTGCTGAAGTTCACATCGTCCCGACGGCCCAATACCCAGGCATCAACCAGAGCCAGTTCCGTCACCGAGCCGGATTTGCGCAGGAACCAGGAATCCAGGCCCTCACGGGTCAACAGTGATGGAATCACCACCGGATCTTCCTGTTCGGTGTTCTCCTCATCAAGAGGTTCGCCGAACTCATCCAGGCGTACGAACACGGTGCTGAAGGCCGGTCCGGACTCCCGGGCCAGATCCAGCGGTGAGCGGAAGTTCTGCTCCGCTTCTTTCTCCAGATCCCGATAAACCCGGTCCGGAGTCGCAATGCGGCCGAGCTCGTGCTGAGCCCATTGAACACTGCTGCGGAAGGGGGCCAGGGCCATGTCCGCGGTCTTGTCACCCGCTTCCACCCTCTGGTTCAGGTCCGTGTGCAGCATCGCATAGTCCAGGTGGCTGAGCAGCCGTTGTTGCAGATCCCGCTGCGCCGGGTAGGCGCGTTGCCAATAATCGCTCATGTAGCTGTGAACAATGTCCCGGCGGCGGCCACTGGCATCGTAGAGCATCCGCAATACACGCAAGTGGTCGAGGCGCTCAGAGCTGGTGTCCGGGGCATCGCTCATCTCTTCCATCACGCCCAGCATCAGCGCGGGCATGAACTGGTAGGCCAGCATGTCCAGGTAGGATTCTTCCACTTCCGGACCAACCTTGTGGCCTTTATACAGGCCCATATCCGCCACGACAGCCGGTTCCGCCCGGTAATCACCAAACGCCAGGGTGGCTTCCCGCAGCTGGTCCAGAGGCTCCAGCAAATTGCGGCCAGTGGTGTCAGGTTCGTAGCCGATGGGGCGCCAGTTATCGATAAAACTGCGTACCCGCTCCTCCACCGCGGTAGCGGCCTGTGCATTTTCGATAAAGTAGTGCTGCCATCCGGCGGTCATACCCAGGCCGGCGGCAACGGCCACGACGGCCGCGACAGCAATGCGGCGACGCCGACTACCAACCACTTTCTGGTTGTCACCAGCCAGGCCCGCTTCGCGATAGATAATGTTGGGAAACAGCTTTTCGGTGAACAGGCTTGAGGACTGCCCACCACGCTGAGCCGGCTGTATCGGGCTGGCAAGCCCATAATTCGCGGCAGCGGCTGAGACAAACGCATCTTCCGGCACGCCTTCCTGAACCACGGAGGTGAAGTAGGTGCCTCGCACCAGGGCCGGCGTTGAAAAGGCATCCGCAGAAAGCAGGTCTGCCAGGAACTGCTCAAGCACTGGCTTCAGGCCGGCCAACTGGCGGGTAAAGGAATAAGCAGCGGCACGCTCTTCAGCATCCCTTGTGGCAGACAGCACATCCGGAAGCCGCTCACCGAGTTGCTCCGCGAGTTTGCTGAAGCTTTGGTCAAACTCGCCCAGCCAGTCGTCGGCATCCAGTTGGCCGTCCAACTGGAAGGTAAAGCCCAGGGGCTGTTCACGCTCGGCTTTGGAGAGTGTGCGGGCAAATGGCGCAAACCCGTAGAGCAGGTCCATTTTGGTAAAGCTGATGTACACCGGCAACTGGGAGCCCAACTGCTCCATCAGTTCCCGCAGCCGGGTACGGAGCAGGATGGCCTGGGCCTGGCGCTGCTGTTCATTGCCAGTGCTCAGACGGGCAAGATCAACCGCCAGCACAATGCCATTCAAGGGGCGCTGGGGGCGGTTCTTTTCCAGCCAGGTGATGAAGTGGGTCCACAGCCGCTGCTGAATTTCGCTACTGGCGCCTTCACCGTCATTCTGGCTCAGCAGTTCGCCGTCCGGGTCAATCAGTACACCGTTGTCGCCCACCCACCATTCAAAACCGAAAGGGTTACGCTCGGTGCGAGGATTGCGGGTGACGTTGGTGAGGGTGTATGTCTGCCCTGAGCGCTGGATGAGGCTGGTTTTACCAGCGTCTTCCAGGCCCATCACCAGGTACCAGGGCAAACGATAGACACCCTTTCGGCCCGGCAGGTTGCTCTTGAGTTCCGTCAGGCGGCGATCAAGCAGGCGCTGCTGACGCCGTTCCAGCGGCAGGATGGGATCTTCCTCTTCCTTCTGCTCTTCCGCCTTGGCGACGTTCACTTTACGCAGCTTGCGCGCCAGCATCATGCCCCAGACCATGGCCACCAGCAGTACCACCACCAGCGTCACCAGGGCACGCATCTGCCAGGCCGCCAACGGGTATTCACCGCCGAGTTCCAGGCGCGGGCCCAACCACCAGGTTGCGGCCAGCAGTACCACCACACCCAGCGCCAGGGTAATCGGCGCCGCACTGCGCACAAAGGGCAGTATCCGTCGTCCAATGAGTAGGGCTTGTCTCCACATGGTGTCCATTCCTGTCAATTTGATCCGTCAGTTGTTATGCGAGTCTGTCCAGCCTGGCCACCAGGCCGGGCTCCCAGTCTTCAAGATTCATCCCGCGGGTCTGCTCACGCAGATCCTGCACCTGTTGTTTCGCCAGGCTTTTCATACCGCTGTCTTTCATCAACTGGCTGCTCATCAGCCGCCAGTAAAACCGGTCACGGGGCTCGCGCGCGGAATCCAGGCCTTCTTCCAGCAGCTTCATGGCCGGCGCCAGACCCTTCTGATCCAACACTGACCGGGCATCCTCGTAAGCCTGTTCCCAGGCACTCGCGCCGCCTGCGGCGCCACCTTTCGCCGGGCCGCTGAGCATCCAGTCGGCTACCGCTTTGGGCAGAAAAGGCGTGCCGTCGTTAAAGGTCATGTCCGCCAACTCTGGCAACCGCTCAACGAAGGCTTTGACCGCCGTGCGGATAGCTTCGGCACAGGTCTCGTGCCCCAACGCAGACGCCACTTGTGCGCTTAACCAGTGGCCCTCCAGCCAGAACGGACTGACCGACAGGCTTTGTTCGATACGTTGCCAAAGCGCCAGGTCCGGGGTTTTGGACAGGCTCTCGCGATAGTCAGCCACCCTGTCGGCGCTGACCGCCGCCAGATCGCTCTTGATGCCGTCGCGTGCTGGTGGAACCGAAGTAATGGTCTGCCAGATGGCGTAACGGCGGAGCTGATAGCCCAATGCATCGGCGGGCGTGGTTTCGGTCAGCATATCCGCCACTTTAAGCAGGCTCTGGCGGGTGGCCCGCTCATTGGCGGGGTCCAGGGTCAGGCTGCCCAGAGACGCGGAAGAGGTGCTGCTGGCTTGCGACGAAGAGGCGCCGGCCGATGACGTACCCGTGGTTTCGGTATTCTCGGTGGCTTCCGACGGCCTGGGCGTATCAGATGGCGATGGCAGTTTTTCCACGGCCCGACGCAAGTCCACCAGGCCGTCATCCGGCAGCTCCAGTGCACTCGCCTGTTCCAGCAGCTTGGCGAGCGTGGTCAGGCAGAATTCCCGGCCATCGCCCACGCCGCCGTCGAAGCTCAGTGCCGACACTTCCTTGAGGGCCCGTTGCAGAATCTGGGTCATCAGCATCTTGCGGGCGCGTTTGCCCTTGTCGCCCGGATAAGGCCAGGCATCGTGCCACCAACTGTCCAGTACCCGGTGCAACAGGTACAGCGACAGCGCAAACCGTTCACCGTTGCCGCCACGCTGCAGGCACAGCAGAAGAAATCCCAGCACCTTGAGATCTTTACTGGTGTCTGACAGCAAGCGAAGCGATTCACTCTCCACCTTGCCCCATTCAACACCGGTGTGGGCCAGCGAGCCCACTTTCATGATTTCGTTCTCAAGGTATTCCATGGTGGGGTCGTCCATCAGGTTTTCACCCGTGGCGCTCTCACCGGAAAGCCTATTCAACACCTGTTCAACGTATGGATGCTGCTCTACTGCCTGCATGTCCAATCCCTGTCTTTGCAAATGGCACTACACATTCTTGATAAAGATCACTACCAGCCACACGCTTCCCGCAGTGGCTCAAGGGTTTCCCGAAACCCGGTCAGGTCGAACATCAACCCGTCGACGACGCCACTGGACGACGCCACAGTCACTCCGGACGCGGCCGCCATGTTTCGCACGGTTCGGATAGCGGGTAGCCCCCGACCACCACTGATCACGAAACCGTCGTCCCGGGCGCGCCAGATCTGAAGGCCCTGGCCAAAATCGACGGTGACCCGTTCCTCTTTCACTGCCTCCGGCATCATCAACGTCAGTTCGGTGATGTTGTTGTGACACTGCACCGCCAGCAGCGGCCTCGGCGGTTTGACCCCAAGGGCACTGAGCGTCAGCAGATGTCCTGCCAGCTCCGAAGTATTGCGATACAGCGGGCCGTCACCCGGGCGGCGGCGCTGTTCCTGAGCAAAGGCCTGGCGCCAGCGCTCGGGCTGGTTGCCAACGATGGCGTCTTCAACCGCCACTGAAAACGGGGTACCAAACACCTCGTCAAAACACGCCAACCGTTCCAGGCGCTGGCTCTCTTCGGTACACGCCATGGCCTCGGCCACCTGGGGATTGCCCTGCGCATTGGCAGCCAGAGACATCGTCGTACCAAGGGCGCAGAGCACAATGGCAAGGAGGCTGTTACTTCGAATACTTGGGTTCACGCTTCTGTCACCTGATACTTCAGACATTTATGGGCCAGGGTGCGCTTGGGCAGCCCCAGGCTTTCCGCTGCCTGGGCACGGTTGCCACCGTACTGGCGCAGGCGTTCACGAATGATGGCAGCCTCGAACGCCTGGGCCGCGGCCCGAAGGTCGTCCACTTCATCCGCCAGGGGCATGCCCGGTACGGCAGTCCCCTGAAAGTCACTGGCCACACAGGTTTCCTGGCTCGGAAACAGGTCATCCAGGCGCAGTACTTCCGGCTGGATATCGTCACCCACCGGTGTTTGCAGGCAGGCAAACTCAACAATGTTCCTCAGTTCCCGGGCATTGCCGGGAAAGTTATATGCCGCCAGCATGCCCAAGGCATGGCTGCTGATACCCAGTGGGCCGGCGCCCTCGCGGGCCGTGTACTCACGGATGAAATGCCGGCACAGGGGCTCCAGATCTTCCGGGCGCTCCCGCAATGGCTTGACCCGCAACGGGAACTGGCTGAGCCGGTAGAACAGGTCGCGGCGGAACCGGCCCTCTTCGATGCAGTCACTCAGTGGCTGATGGGTGGCCGCGACCAGTCGAAAATCAGAGTGTTGTTCCTGCTGAGCTCCGAGTGGGCGGAAGCGTCGGCTTTCCAGCACCCGCAGCAGTTTGGACTGCAGAGCCATGGGCATGTCGCCGATCTCATCCAGGAACAGGGTGCCGCCATCCGCTTGCGCCAGCAGACCTTCCTTGGCTCGGTCGGCACCGGAAAACGCACCCTTGGTATGGCCAAAAAGTTCACTTTCCAGCAACGAGTCCGGGATGGCGGCGCAATTGACCACCACCAAGGGCCCTTCGGCCCGATCCGAAAACCGGTGAATGCCCTGGGCTACGAGATCCTTGCCGCAGCCGGTTTCACCCTGCACCAGAACCGACAGCTGACTACCGGCGGCCCGGACAATCTGGGCGCGAAGGTCGGTCATGCCTTTGGAGTTGCCAACCAGAGTGGTCGCCAACTCTTCACAGCGCTGGCGTACGGCTTCTGCGTCGTGGAGGTGGTCGAGGGAGCGCTTGAGCATGCGCCGCTGCCAGACCTGGTCGCTGGTCTTGAGCTGGCTGACCCATTGGTGAGACAGCAGGGTTAACAAACCGCGGTACAGTGGCTGGGCGGTGATGCCGTCCCATTCGGGTTCTTCATTACACAGCACGAGGATGCCAAGAGTGCGGCCGTCTTCGCCTTTGATGGGTTCCAGCCAGAATGAGCGGGGCCGGTTGCTGGCGTCGACCAGGGCCTGGAAGCCCGGATGATCCAGGCGGTAGCTCGCGGCCCGTGACAATTCCCTGGGTTTGCCCTGTTGCAGCAGGTGGGCAAAGGGGTGGCTGAAGTCACCGCAGTCGAACTCGCCCTGCTCGCCCAGTGCCGCGCAGTGGAGCGTGCGGCCGCTGAGGTCGAGTTCGAGCGACCAGCAGCGGGTGAGGCCGAAGGTGTTTTCGAGTTGCCGTGAGGCGACTTTTAGCAGGGTTGGCAGGTTGTCCTGCCGGAGCAGTTCAACCGCCAGGTCTATGCCGGTGTGCAACTCCGTCTGCATCCGTCCCATGTTTCTATTCCCTGAGATGTTGAGTTCGCCGACCGCAGGCCCTGTGGCTCGGCTTTCCAAAACACGCTGTGAATACATCCTTGTACGCTCCGCTCCGCCATCCATGGCTCCGCAGGGTTTTGGAAAGCCGAGCCCCAGCACCCGCTACTTTCGCGTTGCCTTAGGCAACGGTTCCGGTGAACTTGTTATCTTCAACGCCAAGGGTCACTTTGGCGACCGGCTCTCTCGCTGCCAGCTTTTCCAGCAGTGCCAGTGATACTGGCGGCAACAGTTCACCCTCGATAATCGACTCCAGCATCCTCGCGCCGTTTTCACTGCGTGTCGCACGGCTGCGGATGGCTTCTACCAGGCCGTCTTCCAGTTCCACTTCAGTGTGGTAACGGTCGCCGATCTGGGTGGCCAGGCGGCCGAGTTTGTCGGCCACGATGCGGTTGAGGGTGTCCTCGCCCAGCGGCAGGTAGGGCACGACTTCCATACGTGCCAGCAGTGCCGGTTTGAAGAAGTCGGCCAGTTCCGGGTACAGCGCTTCCTCGATCTTCTCCGGCTCGTCCGCGTGTTTGACGATGGTCTGGTAGCCCAGGTTCGAGGTGAGGAAGAACACCACGTTCTTGCAGTCGATCAGGCGGCCTTCGCCGTCGGCCAGTTCGCCTTTGTCGAAGGCCTGGTAGAACAGGTTAAGGACTTCCGGGTGGGCTTTTTCGACTTCGTCGAGCAGCACGACCGAATAGGGTTTCTGGCGGATGGCTTCGGTGAGGATGCCGCCTTCGCCGAAGCCCACGTAGCCCGGGGGTGAACCGATCAGGCGGGAGACGGTGTGTTTTTCCTGGTATTCGGACATGTTGATGGTGGTGAGGAACTGGCGGCCGCCGTAGAGCAGTTCGGCCAGTTGCACCACGGTTTCGGTTTTACCCACACCACTGGGGCCGGCCAGCAGGAAGGCGCCCATTGGGCGACCCGGGCGACGCAGGTCGGCGCGGGCGGTGAGCAGGTGCTGGTGCAGTGCACCAATGGCGGTGTCCTGGCCTTTGATGTGCGATTGCAGATACTCCGGCAGGCGGGTGATCTTTTCCAGCTCGTCGGCGGTCATGCGGTTGACCGGAATACCGGTCCAGTCGGCGATGACTTCAGCCACCTGGCGGGCATCGACACGGGCGTGTACCAGTGGCTCGTCGGCCTGCAGCTCTTCCAGTTCCTGTTCGATGGCGGCGGCTTCGCTTTTCAGGTCAGGGCGCTCTTCGCTGGTTTCCGGCGTGGCGTCTTCCGCTGATACATCCGCGTCAGTCTCGGCAGTGTCCTCGCTCAGCAGTTGCTCGCGAATGTCGACGAGACGCGCCACCAGTTCCCGCTGGTCATTCCAGCGCTGTTCCAGTTCTTCCGCTTCCTCACGCAGGGTTTCCAGGCGCTCCACCAGTTCGTTTTCACGCTGGTGGTCGATGGCCTGCCCGAGTGTCTGTTCGCGGGTCATCAATTCCTGTTCCATGCCCAACTGGTGCAGTTCACTGCGCACGTGGCTGAGGCGGCGCGGAGGCGTGCTGAGGTTGAGGCTGACCCGTGCACAGGCGGTGTCGAGCACGTCGATGGCCTTGTCCGGGAGCTGACGGCCAGCGAGGTAGCGGGCAGACATGTCGGCAGCGGCTTTCAGGGCGCTGTCGGCGATCAGGACCTGATGGGCCTTTTCGTAGACAGTGCGCAAGCCACGGAGGATGTGGACCGCTTGAGCCGGGGTTGGCTCATCCAGCGCGACGGGCTGGAAGCGGCGGCTCAGGGCTGGGTCTTTCTCAAAGTATTTCTTGTACTCGCGCCAGGTGGTGGCGGCGATGGTCCGCAGCTCGCCACGGGCCAGGGCCGGTTTGAGCAGGTTGGCGGCGTCGGAGCCACCTTCACTGTTGCCAGCGCCGATCAGGGTGTGGGCTTCGTCGATAAACAGAATGATGGGGGTCGCGGAGCTTTTCACCGCTTCAATCACGCCTTTCAGGCGTTTTTCGAACTCGCCCTTCACCGACGCACCGGCCTGCAGTGCCCCCATGTCCAGAGTCCACAGTTCCACGCCCGTCAGGCGCTCCGGCACATCGCCATTGACGATACGCAGGGCCAGGCCTTCAACAACGGCGCTTTTGCCCACGCCGGCATCGCCGACAACAATGGGGTTGTTCTTGCGACGACGGCAGAGGATGTCGATCATCTGATCGATTTCGGTGTCGCGGCACACCACTGGGTCCAGTTTCTTTTCCCGGGCCAGTTTGGTGAAGTCGGTGGCGTAGCGCTTGAGCGGGTCCATGTCCACCTGCGCCTGATTGGCGGCACTGGGGCCATCCTCAGCGCGAGGCTGTTCGACCGAGCCGCGGGTCATGGAATCGAACTGGCGGCGCAGCTGTTCGCGGTTGATGTCTTTCAGACGCTGACTGACCTGGGGCATCAGGTAGCGGTCTGCGTTCATCAGCAGTGCCAGCATGATGGCACCGGAGCGCAGGTCGGTGTGGCCCAGTTCAGTGGAGGCAATCAGCCAGGCGTCCTGCAGCAGTTCGATCAGCAGCGGCGAGAACGACGGGTACGGCTCGGCGGACTGAGGCTCGCCGTTCAGGCTGTCCCCCACCACCGGTTGCAGCGTGTGGTGATCAATACCGGTGCTTTCCAGAATCTGGCGCACGTCCGTAAACGGAGTTTCCAGCAGTTTGAACAGCAGGTGGGCCGGAGTGATTTCCGCACCCTGGCGGCTGATGCACAGGGCCGCCGAGCTTTCCATTCCCTGGCGACAAATCTCGTTGAGGCGCCCAATCAGCGCCGGCAGTTCTACCCGAATCACAGTGATCTCCTTATTTCGGGAGTTGTTCCAGTACGCTGAGCACATCCCTGATGCGTTCGTTCAGCGCTATGTTGTAAAGCGTGTATACCCCGGCCATGGCCGCCACAAACAGTCCGCCAATGCCCCAGAGGGGCAGGCCTGTCCGTAGCCGGTTGCGAGCCGGGGTTACGTTGTCCAGTGCGCGGGTCAGGGGCTGCGGTTCCTCGTCGCGACGCAACCCGCGAATCTGTTCATACAGCCCACGAATAATCTGTTCGTATTCGTCCCGGCCGTTGGTCATTACCTTGTAGCGGCCCTCGAATCCCAGGCACAGGCACAGATAGATGAACTCCAGCATGTCGCGGTAACGTTCCGGTTCCTGCTCCATGCGGGCGGTGATGGCGAACACCTTCTCGCCACCCCAGGTTTCGTTGTGGAAACGGGACAGCAACGAATGCTGGGACCACACGCTGTGGGCACCCCAGTCGGTGCCCAGCACGGCTTCGTCAATAAAGGCGCAGAGTACGTAGCGATAGGCCACCACCGTCGGCCGCTCGTAGCCCTGCTCCACCAGTTCCCGATCAATGGCGGCCACTTCGTCGACCACCTGCTGGTACAGGTTTTCCACACCGTGGAAATCCGCCAGCCGACGCACCCGGATTACCAGCCCCAGCAGGGGCGTCGCGGCATCAATCAGCCGGTTATCCTCCAGGCCCCGCAGCTGGAACTGGTCATTACCGAAGCCCTGATCGCCCACGCGACCATCGCGGTTACTGTCCGCGAACATCAGGTCATCAAACGCACTGCCACCTGCTTCCGTGTTGCCATTGGGTGAATCCATCACCGGTGCATCTGCCATGATTTAGCTCCTGATTGCCCAGAACTGCATTTCCATTCCCGGGAAACTGCCGGCCACGTGGAACGCAAAGCCGCTGGCGTTGTCGAGCATCTGCCAGGCCTGGCTCTGGTCGTCCAACCGGAAGTACACGAACCCGGCGTGATACGGCAACTGACGGGGCGCCACCGGCAAGGCCGACAGCGGAATCCCCGGCAATTGCAGGCTGATGAGATCGCGGATTTTCTCCACCGACGCCACCTTGCACTGCTGGGTGAACTGCTTGCGCAGATCGTCCAGCGGCATGTCCGCCTTCACTGCCAGGATGAACTCGGCCTGGCCGATCAACTGTGCATCCTGGACCGGCGCCACCGTGAGGCCGTACTGGCGTTGCTGCAGCTGGATAGCCAGCGCGCGCGGCTCCAGCACCGTGCTCAGTGATTGCCTCAGTACCTGCATCAGCGGGGTGAAGGAATCCTCCGGCAGGTCGTGATCGTACGCGGTGTATTCCTGGGGCAGGCGGTTTTCATCGGTAAAGGTCACCAGTTCGCCGCACAACTCCAGCAACGCCTCGTAGAGCCGCTCCGGATGCAACTGACGCAAACGCGCCAGATGCAGGAAACGGGGATGAGCGCGATTAAGCATCTGCAACAGCATGAAATCCGCCACATCCGCGACGCCACCCTGCCCCGGGGCACCCACGCGCTCGGCAATGTTCTTGGCCCGCTCACGCATCAGCCCGGCCATTTCCCCGACGAAACGCTGAAGCCGGGGCGCTGCCCGTACACTGAGCATGGTGGGGATGAAGTTCGGGTCCATCACCAGGCTGCCGTCCGGGCGCTTTTCCAGGATCCGGCCAATGGCCAGGGCCGCGTAGGCACTGCGATCGTCCCGTTCCAACATCAGTTTCGGGGCCACCCGGGCCACGTCGATGGTGTGGGAGTCTCCGTCAATGGAATGCAGGTCCCGGACTTCCTCGCTCTGGGCCCGGAAACGGCCAGCGATGGCGGCTTCCGGCCACTCCACTTCCGCCAGGCTCTCGCTGCCCAGCGGCAGGGCCAGGTAAACAACCTGATTGGCCACGGAGGCATCGGTGATCTCCAGGGGTTCCGGCATCACGTCGTCCTGGGGCAGGCAGAAACGGGTGCCGTCCGGAAACAGGCCGCTGGCCCGTACCAGGCCTACCCGGCCAAAGCTCAGGTATTCCGCGTTCAGCTCCAGATCACTGAAACCGTACAGGTAATCAGAAATGGCCAGGGCTCGTTCGTTGATCTGGTGTTCCAGGTAACGTTGTTGCTGCTGGAAGTGCTGGGGTTTGATGAACAGCCCATCACTCCAGACGACTCGATTCGTTGCAGACATCAGGACTCATCCGACCTTCTGAGTTGAACTTCACGCTCGCGCAGATTGACCAACAGGTGGTACCGACCGCCGATGGGATCCACCTTCACCACCTTCTTCCACTGAGACAGGTTGGGATAGGCGTAGAAGGCGATCACACCGATAAAGCGCGTATCCTCGGCGATTTCGAACGGCTCAATGAACTTGAACTGCCCCGGCACCAGGGTGTAATCGCTGTGGTCGACGTAGTTGCGACCCAGGGACGGCTCCAGTTCGCCCAGCAACTGGTCGAAATCTGCCGCCATCAGGCGCGAGCTGTCCCGCATCTGGATGATCTGGAAGGCGATGGGTGTCGGCGCCAGGGATTCGTTGGGGTTCACGTCCGGCTCCGCCAACATGGTCAGGTCCACGCGGCTTGGCAGCTCATCCGGGTAACCCACAGGTATGTCCGGATCCCACATCACCTTGGCGGTCTTGGTAACAGCGTTGTAGGGGGTGCTACACCCCACCAAAACGAGAATGGCGACCAGCAAACTCCATTTGCAGTACTTCACGACAGGTTCTCCCTCTGTAATTGACGCAGTTGTTGATCGTAAGCCTGTTCAAACACCTCCTGAAAAAGGCGCTCAAAACCCTGCTGACGACTGGAACTCAGTTCCCGGTAATAGTGTTGGTACATCTCCCATGCCCAGTTGCTTTCATCTTCGTCGGTTTTCAGGCCCCGGCGGTAACCATGGAACCGGCGCAGCAATGCCTCGGGTGAGAAAGCGTGGAGAATGGCATCCAGCCCCTCGCGAATGGCGGTCTGGGTAGCGAGCTGATGATGGTGAAGGCTTTGCAGGCTCTCACTGACCGCCGCCGGTGCGGACAGATGAACCGGGCTGCGCTGGCTGGCGAACAGGGTCTGCACGGTCTCGTTGTAGTCTTCGCCCAGGCGCAACGGATTGTCCTCAATGGGCTGCAAGCGGGTGCGCAGAGCCTGATGGCGGCTGTCCTCACCCTGATGCAGGGCCAGCAGGCCTTCCACGGTGGCTTTCAGGGTCTGGCCAGCCTCTTCCAGGAACAGGCGCATTTCGTCGCTGTCGGCGAAGCCCAGATCGGTATCCATGCCGCGCAACAGCGGCGCACCGCTGATGTGTTGGCGGCTCTGATCACTGGTCTCCCGGCGGCGGGCCGGCTTGGTGGTCTCTGACATCCTGTCACCCTCTCCTTTTCGCATGGGCAAGCCCATGGCTACGTCACGGTTCTCGCGATACTCGTCGGTTACGGCACCCTCGCTGGCGTACCACTCTGGCTTGTCCGCCAGCAGGGACTCCCGGTCACGGCTTTCGGCCACATCAGCGTGCTGGCTTTCGCCATGGGGGGCTGACCAGGCCTGCAGGGGATCGTCGCTGAAGGTTTCACCCGGCGCCGGCTGCAAACCGTGCAGCGGCTCGTCGCCAACGGTTTCCAGTTCACGCTCCTCGGCGCGCATCAGCTCGCCCTCGTCGACATTGACCAGAGTGGCGTCCTCAACCTCTTCCGGCAGGGTACCGTCCTGGCGCCGGCCGCTAAGTACCTCTGCCTTGAGCTGATAGCGACCAATGGTGATGGTGTCACCACTCTTCAGGCGTGCCCGGCGGCCCCGGCCGACTGGCTGGGTGCCGCTGTTGATATAGGTGCGGCCGCTGCGGTCAATGAGGCAGAACACGCCGTCCATAAACCGAACTTCTGCATGGCCGCCAACAGCACCGGTGCGGTGTGAAGACAGCTGCCAGGTATCACTGCCGGCACTGCCGATTGAGCCGCCGCTGATCCCGAACACGTGTTCCCGGGCCAGGCCGCTGGCAACCTGGGTGGGATTACTGACCACCAGTTTCAGGTTATGGGTTGGTTGATGTTCCATATCCGGTTTCCTTTATTAACCTGCTAAGCAATCCATAGAATTCAGCGGCGAATCTGCAACCGCACCGCTGGCAGCTTCCGGGCTTTTTCCGGGGTGACAAACGAGTTCCAGCCCAGCCGCACATCCGCGCCCAACTGCATTGGCTTTACATCCCTCGGGCGCATCTGCAGTTCCAGGTCGTAAGCCAGCTGTTCCCGGGTGACAAACTCCACCAGCTTCACCAGCCGGTCGTGGTCGTCGCCGTTGGGCAGAAAATCCGCAAATCGCTGTCGGTCGAGGTTGCGGATGCGCAGGATGAATTTGCCGCTGCGATCGCGAATGCCCGAGCCTACCAGCGTGTCCTCACCGAGGGCGGCGTTGGCCTGCCCCAGCCGAGTTTGCTGATCCTTCGGGATCTCCACCCGACGCAATACCCACTGCTCAATGCCGACATCGTCCAGATCAAAGCAATGACCGATGATGCCGCTGACCACTTCCGGAGAACGGCTACGGCCCGCCATCATCCCGGCATAGGCCAGCATCTTCGACCAGTTAACCGGTGTTGCCGCCCTGACCTGCGGGTCACCGAGACCCACCAGGGAGAAAATATGCTCGGAGAAGCCGTCAGAGGCCTCCGGCTGAAACCGCACGTAATAGCGATACTTGCGCCACGCCCGATGAAACAGCGTCACCAGCCGGTGATTGAAGAAATCCAGGAAGTGGCGACGAATGCCCAGGTTCTGCCCCGCCTCCCAGGCCAGGTCCTCCAGGTAATAGCCTGGCAGGGGCGACTGGGAACCGTGCAAGCCCAGGAAACTGACTTCCAGTTGATAGGGCGCGTGCTCGTGCTCCGGCGACGCCGCCGACACCACATCACTGCCGGGAAAACCCAGGCCGGCCGACGCGGAGAAGCGGATGCGCTCCCGCTGTGGCTGCTCGTCCTGGGATCGTTCCAGATCATCACCGTGGTGACGATGGATCAAATCCACCAGTTGGAAAAAGCTGTAGCGCCGTGCATTGCCCAGAACGGGTTGCAGCTCGGCTACATCAGAGGCTGCTGCCCTTGTTGTAACGTCCATGTGTACCGTTCCTGATTGTCTGTATTCACCACTTCCAATTGGTGAAAGGCGTTAATACTGGCGTAAAGTGCGAAAAACTGGCTGAGTACCGTACCAAACAGGTACAAATCGCCTTCCGAGGCGAACGACTGCTGATCCAGCCGCATCACCGAGCGAATACCCCGCACCGGCAACCCCCGCACCATCCGATCCACCGGCGTGGTTTCGATGTCCAGGATGCCGGCCAGGCGCTTCTGGGATACCCGCTCCGCCTGGCGATCCACCAGGGCGCGAAAATCATAAACCCGCAGTACCGTGCGCAAGGCGTCCACATCCAGCAGCGACAGGTAGTTCAGCGACAGGTTGGAGATCAGTGTCCACAACAGGCTGCCATCCAGTGTCGGCCGCAGGGTGTGCGTGGGCCGGGTAATGTTGCTGAATGAGGCGAATGCCGGCGTGGTTTCTGTCGCCATGCAGATCTCCCCCACCGCCAGCTGATGCGGTAACTGACGGTTGGTGCAGGTCAGAGTCAGCGATACCGCTTCCTGCCGGTTCAGGCACTCGGACTCGTCACCGCGCACGAAGGATATGTAGTGGTCAAAGCCATCCCCACGAACGCTCTCCCGGGCTTTCACCCGGTAGTACAGGGCGGTGCGGCCACGATCCCGCTCCACCTCATGTTGAAAACTCTCAAACGCGGTATACAAACGCGGCTCTCCGCGTCCGGACCGGCCTTCCAGCCAGCCCTCCACCTGCTCAATACTGAATACTTCGTAGTGCTCCGGCGACCGGCTGGACGGCGCAATCCGGTACTCCGTCTGGCGGCCGTTCAGGTCCACCGGGTCGGCTTCGTGGGTAAACAGGTTGATGGCCGGCGTGCAGTAAAGCTGGAAATTCTCCGCACGAATCTTTGCATCCGGCGGCAGGATACGGCTGAAGTGAAACCGCAGACTGATCTCATCCGCCTGCACCGCTGGCAGCCGTGCTTTCAGGCCCTGAATATCCACAAACCGGAAAGCTTCCGGAAAACTCAGGAATTCCTGCAGAATCCGGTAGCCCGGATAGGCGTTCTTCGGGTACGGCAACAGCGCCTCGTCGTTAGCGAACCCGACGGGCTTCAACTGGCTGGCCGGAACGGAAAACACCGAATCGCCCACCACCAGTTCCATACGCTGCAGGTAATGGTTCAGCCACAGGTACAGCGTCTCGGAAATATGGCTCTCGCCGCCCAGGTAAAAACGCAGGTTGTCCAGCCCCAGGGACGACAGCGGCTGGTCGGTGTGCAACGCCAGGTCGACGGTGACGGAAGACACTTCCCGTGAGTGCTCTGCGTGAGCATCCGCCACGCTGACTGGAAACACGTCCACCGCCCGACAGGTACGGAACCGGCACTGGGTCTGACGCGTGGCGTCTCCCAGCGGGCGGCTCTTGATCTCGGTATGCCGATCCACCCGCTGACGCTCACTGATGGCGTGCAACTGCGGATCAAACCGCATGATGGTGCAACTGGGCACTGGCCGCAGATAGTTCGGCCACAGCATGTTCAGCAGCGAATGCGTCAGCTCAGGAAACTCGTCCTCGACCTTCTCCCGGAGCTTCCCGGTCAAAAAGGCGAAGCCTTCCAGCAGTCGTTCGACATCCGGGTCAGTACTCTGCTCAGAAAGAAACCGGGTCAGCTGAGGATGCGCATCCGCAAACTCTCTGCCCTGTAGCCTGAGAAAACTCAGTTCGTCCCTGTAAAATCGATTCAACTTCATAACGACTACTACACCAAAGTTCGGCCGAGGGGATGGGGATACCTTTCCTGCCGGGAAAAAGGTGTCCGAGCAAAGCGAGTTCTTTTTCCCAGAAGGAAAGGTATCGCCATCGCCTCTGACTCCGAGCAGGGGTGCAGTCAGGCTTCCAAAAGACGCTGCAAGCCCATCCATGGGCGCTTGGGCTCCGCCATCCATGGCTCCGCACACTTTTGGAAGCCTGACTGCACCCCCACTCTCATCCGTGTCTTCAAGCTATTTCGTGGCGTTAAATCACCCGGTAATAGCGCTTGTCATCCAATAACAAATCAATGGTCGTTTTATCGTCTTCCGAACCCACCTTCAGGTAGACCGTCACCTGAAACCGTAACTGCAATGGATCCGGCCCCTGGGGCATTGCCATCACATCCACCCGGCTCACCCTGGGTTCAAACTTCTCAATACACTGCCGTATAGCGCTTCGAATACGAATGCTCAGATCATGGGTACCGAGCGTGGCGTCGTTGAAATCCACAAGCCCCAGATCCGGTACGCTCTCACTGTTGCCCGGATGGGCATTCAGCAGGCGAACCAGGTGGCGCTTGATGGAATCCACCACATGGGTTACTTCCCCCATGCTTTGCCCCGCAGGTTCGGCAGCCTGTTCCAAACGCTCGAACAGACTGCCGCCCGAAGCCTGAACACCGTCAGCACCGGTGTTCCTGAACACGGATTAGTCCTTGTCCAAACGGCCGACGAGTGACAGTTCGAAGTTCGCACCCATGTACTTGAAGTGCGGACGAACTGCCAGGGATACCGAGTACCAGCCCGGATCGCCTTCCACATCGGAAACGGTCACCTTGGCGGCGCGCAGTGGTCGACGGCTGCGAACATCCGCCGGCGGGTTTTCCTGGTCGGCCACGTACTGGCGAATCCAGGTGTTCAGCTCACGCTCAAGATCCTGACGCTCTTTCCAGGAACCAATCTGCTCACGCTGCAGCACCTTGATGTAGTGCGCCAGGCGGTTCACGATCATCATGTAAGGCAGTTGCGTACCCAGCTTGTAGTTGGTTTCCGCTTCTTTGCCTTCCTTGGTGTTCGGGAACTGCTTGGGTTTCTGTACCGAGTTGGCAGAGAAGAACGCTGCGTTGTCACTGCCCTTACGCATGGTCAGGGCGATGAAGCCTTCGTCAGCCATTTCGTATTCGCGACGGTCGGTGATCAGCACCTCGGTCGGAATCTTGGCTTCCAGCTGGCCGAAGGATTCGAACGTGTGAACCGGAAGATCTTCCACCGAACCACCGCTTTGCGGGCCGATGATGTTCGGGCACCAACGGTACTTGGCGAAGCTTTCGGTCAGGCGCGTGGCCAGCAGGTAGGCCGTGTTGCCCCACAGGTAATGCTCGTGGTCGCCGGACACGTCTTCCTTGTAGTTGAAGCTGCGTACCGGGTTTTCCGTGGGATCATAAGGCACACGCAGCAGGAAGCGCGGTGATGTCAGGCCCAGGTAGCGGGCGTCTTCCGACTCACGCAGGGAGCGCCACTTGGCGTATTTCGGGCCTTCGAAGACGGCTTTCAGTTCCTTGATGGCCGGCAGTTCCTGATAGCTGTCGACACCGAAGAACGTTGGCGCAACGGAGGACAGGAACGGCGCATGGGCCATGGCGCCTACGGAAGACACGTACTGCAGCAGCTTCATGTCCGGCGTGGAGGGTGTGAAGGCATAGTTGCCGACAACTGCACCCACGGGCTCGCCGCCAAACTGGCCGTACTCGGTGGAGTAGATGTGCTTGTAGAAACCGGTCTGGGTGACATCGGGCGCGAACTCGAAGTCTTCCAGCAGTTCAGTCTTGGTGGCGTGAAGGATATCCACCTTGATGTTCTCGCGGAAATCGGTGCGATCCACCATCAGCTTCAGGCCGCGCCAGGAAGACTCCAGTTCCTGCAGTTTGGGCGCGTGCAGGATTTCGTCCATCTGTGCGCTGATCTTACGATCCAGCTCGACCACCATCTGGTCGACCAGTGCCTTGTTGACCGGCTGACCTTTCTCGTCGCTTTTCAGCAGGTTGGAGATAAACGTTGCCACGCCGCGGCGCGCCACATCGTATCCTTCATCGGCGGGAGCCATGCGACTGTTGGCCATTACCTGGTCCAGCAGTGAGCCTTCCGCAGCAGCTTCGGAGGCAGCAGATTGCTGCTCAGCAGTATCAGACATACCACATCCCTTCAGTACGTTTTAATAGAAAAGTGAAACCTGCCAGCAATGGCAGAATTCGAATCAAGAGTTCGGATTATTCGCCGCTTTCGTCCGTGGCCAGCTCAAGCTCCTGGAGGAGTTTGTCGCGGGCGTCATCGTTGTCCAGCAGTTCCTGCAGCTTGGATCGGAACGATGGCACGTTACCCAGCGGGCCCTTGAGGGCAACCAGGGCTTCACGAAGCTCAATCAGCTTCTTCAGCTCAGGTACCTGACGGGAAATGCTATCCGGGGAAAAGTCGTCCAGCGTCTGGAACTCGAGGTTAACCGGCAATTCTTCGGCTTCTTCGTCCAGCTTGTTGGTGACCGTGGTGGAGAGGGTGAGACCGGCTTCCGACATCACAGAACGGAAGTTGTTCTTGTCGACGGAAATCGCCTTACGGTCTTCGATCGGAGTTTCTTCGGCTTGCCCCTTGAAGTCACCAACGACAAACATCTTCAGCGGCAGTTCTGTTTCAGCCTGCTGATCACCGGTGGCGGGGACATACTTGATATTGATGCGCTCTTTCGGCGCGACGGAACCGTCTTTTGAAGACATGCGCTTGCTCCCTGTGGTCCATGTGCAAACTCAGTTGCGGTGTTACAGTCCATTGTGCGCACCATCCTGGCACGCTACAGGCAGAACTCTACACAGGATAAATCGGGTACTCAAGCAAAAATTGGCCAGCTTCTGGCAATATTTCGACCCCGGGCAAAGAATTGCCAACCATTCGACATACCGGGGCCTTTCACAACAATGACCTATCGCAACTAGCGACGCTTTGGCGTCCAGGCCCAGATCATTTCAATCTCGATCGGCTGCTGGCCTTCGCTGTCGTGGATGGTCACCGGCACCGAGGTTTCGCCCTTCTCTTCGGTCAGCATACGCTCACGCTGCTCAGCGGTAAGGTACGCCTCCACCTTCATATCGCCTTTGGCACGGCGGGTGTATTCGGCATGCGCGGTTTTGATCACGGGCACCTTGTCATCCGGCACGTTCAGACCGACGAGAAAGCCCGTAGCGGATTCCGCCAACAACAGGGAAGCCACGGCATGTACGCCCTTGATGTGATTCTGGACCCTGCGCTTGTTCTTCAGGGAGATCACGCAACGTTCCTGATCGAGGGCTTCAATGCGAATGCCGGTGGTACCAGTGAACGGAACCGCCTTGCCGAAAAACAGCGACAAAGCCTTGGGCCGGGCAAATTCCGGCAACTGATTGATCTTGGCAACAATGCTTGCCAGTTTGTTGGCGGCGGCCATGGGGCATCTCCGTTTATCTTAAAAGAAGGATGCGGACAATACCCCATTCGTCGAAGGATTGGAACGATCGGCCAATGACGGTCACACTGTCTCTGGCTATACTCTTCCGCATCGTGAATATCGGATTCAACACCAGAAAAGGAACCGCCATATGAGTGACCTGAAAACCCGCTTTGACGAAGCCGTCAACTACATCCAGAACGCCGAGGGCGACTTCAAACCCTCCAACGAACTCAAGCTGGAGTTCTATGCCCTCTACAAGCAGGCCACCGAAGGTGATGTCAGTGGCAAACGCCCGGGCATGATGGATTTTGTCGGCCGCGCCAAGTACGACGCCTGGGAAAAGGTCAAGGGCACCTCCTCCGAGGAAGCCATGCAGAAGTACATCGATAAGCTGGAATCCCTGAAGTAACCCGTAGTCCAGCTTGATCGGGAGCAGCCGCCGCACCGACGGTTCTGCTCCCACTCAATTTCCCTCGCAAAAGTTTTGCGGCGGTCAAACGATTGTCATAAGATGCGCGCATCATAAGAACAACAATTCACACGGAAGACGCATCATGGATATCACCGAGGCGCTGGAACAGTCGCAGCCCGGGCTTGTCAGTCGAGTGACTGGCGCCATCCGCAAACATCAGCTTAACCACCGCGCAGAGCAAACCTATCTCCACTGGATTTCCCGGTTCGTGCTTTTCCACGACCTGAAAAATCCGGAAACGCTGCAACCCGGCGACCGGCAATTATTCCTGGCTTACCTGAGCGAACGCCTGGAAGTGTCACGGGCACGCCTCAATCAGGCCAAACAGGCGCTGGCGTTCTTCTACGAAGATGTGTTGGGCAGAACTGAGCCCGAGGGCATTGTTGCCGCCTGAACCCTCGCGGCAGACGAATTATCGTTCCGTCGTTGTGGTATTGAACGCGCCGTAGTTCCGATTGGTCGGTGGGCGGATAATGTAGTTGTCGCCGTGGGTTTGCCCGGGAATGGACTTGGGGTTGCTGAAGCGGAATTCCACCGGAATTTCGCTTCGCCCGAGATCCGTGCGTGGATCACGGGGCTGAAGGGCAAGGGGATCCAGGTAGAAATCCTCGTCCGTTCGCGGCTGCACGGGCACGCCAGCCGCCGGCGCTTCCAGGCCACCTTCGATCACGGTATTGGCCAGAGACTCTTCTTCCATGGAGTTGAACGGAATGGTTTCCAGCGTTGAACGCTCTTCATAGTTGAAGGCGCCACCCTCGACGGTTTCTTCGCCGGTTTGGGCCCACACCAGAGGTGACAACGCCACCACCAGCACGGTCGCGCCGATCATAGTCCTTTTTGTATCGAATCCGCCCATAACGACTGCCTTTTTATGTCATGCCGAGCCTGACCATTATTTGAACAAATACATCTCAGGCTGACAATTTTTGATCAGTCTATCGCCAAAAACGACAAAAAACCCGGTCAGTCGCCAGTTTTGTGACACTCCTCACTTGTCGGGCGTTAGCGGTTCATAATGAATGTTGGTGATCACAACGTGATTCCAGCCATCCGGTGTTCGCACCCCCACCTCGTCGTCAATGCGTTTGCCCAAAAGCGCACGCGCCATGGGAGAGTCGATGCTCAGGTAACCGCGAGACAGATCGAACTCATCCGGCCCAACCAGCCGGTAAGTGCTTTCGTCGCCGCCTTCGTTTTCGATGGTCACCCAGGCGCCAAAAAACACTTTGCCCCGGTCATCAGGCAGACGATCCACCACCGTCAGCTCATCAAGCCGCTTGGTCAGGAAGCGCACGCGTCGATCAATTTCCCGCAACTGTTTCTTGCCATAGATGTACTCGGCGTTCTCTGAGCGATCGCCCTGAGCGGCTGCTTCCCGCACCGCCTGCGTCACTTCCGGACGCTTCTCCTTCCAGAGAAAACGCAATTCCTCACGAAGAGCCTGCTCGCCCTCCGCGGTTATGTAGCGGGTTCTGGCCATAGAAAAACCACCGTGTAGACATAAAAAAACCCCGTAAAAACGGGGTAAGGCTAGCGCTGTGCTGGAGGGAGAAGCAAGCGGAGTTTCCGCTGGCTTCCTTAGCTACACCTTCCATTTTCCACAGAACAGGTTACACAGTGGTGGCGGCCGAATTACGTTTTGGTCAGGGCCAGATTAGGTTGCGCACTCTAGACGCAGGCGTTAGCGTTCAATTAACTGAATTTCCGATTTAACGTCCAAGCACGGGATACCAGAATGAACACCAAAAAGCTTCTCAACACGGCCCTCAATGGTCTCGACAGTATCGGCTATCGGCTTGACCAATACGGCATCACCGGCAAGCTGAACCGTCATAACCTGGCGGCGTTTATCATGCTGGAACAGAAACATCTGGAAGGTGAGTGGGACAGCATCCAGGCCAAATTCGATCGTCGTCGCTCACAGGTAGACACGCTGCTGAAGCCAGTGATCAGCCGCGTGAATCAGTTCCGCGGCGCATCCAGCAACTGATCAAACGCCCCTGAGCTCCCCCGGGGAACTTTGTTCTCCGGCTTCCGAAGCGGAAATGGTCTGGGTGTCTTTCAGACGTTTCCGGTTCGGCGAGTAAGCGGGCAACCGAATGGTGACCATCAGCCCCGGATAGTCTTCCCCTGGGTGATGATCGCTCAATGAGATAACACCCTGGTGGATCTCCGCGACCGCGCTGACAAGGCTGAGCCCAAGGCCGTTGCCGGGCAATGACCGGCTTTTGCCAACCCGGTAGAAGCGCTGGAACACCTGGTCTTTTTCGTCATCGGGGATACCGATGCCACTGTCCCCAACCTCGAAAATCGCGTCGTTGCCATCCTTGCGTACGTTTACCCGGATCTCGCCTTGTTCCGGGGTGTACTTGATAGCGTTATCAATCAGGTTACTGACCATCTGGAACAGCAGGTCCCGATCGCCCTCGATCACCACATGATCTTCCAGGGACTGCTCGAACTGCTGCTCTTTGTCTTCCGCCAACGCTTCATACAGCTCACACGCATCGCTAACCAGCTCTCCCAGGGGTACCTGCTGCATGTCCGCTGTATTGCCACGGGTTTCCAAACGCGCGATCCGAAGCAGGGCATTGAAGGTGGCCAACAACTGGTCCGCCTCTGCCACGGCCTTGCCGGCCTGCTCCCGGGCCTCGTCGTTGTCTACCGACATAAGGGTGTTTTCAAGCTGATTGCGCAGCCGGGTCAGCGGGGTTCTTAAATCGTGGGCGATGCTGTCGGACACATGCCGGATACCTTCCATCAGGTAAACAATGCGATCCAGCATCTGGTTCAGGTTTTCTGCCAGCTGGTCGAAGTCGTCGTCGGTACCTCGGGTTGGTATACGCAGGGACAGATGCCCATTCATGATGCGCCGGGAAGTGTTGTTGATGACTTCAATGCGCCGCGTGGTGCTCCGGCTCATCAGGAACCCGCCTAACAGCGCCAGCGCCAGGGTAATACCCATCCCCCAGTTAATGGCGGTTTCGATCACCCGTTTCAGGTTAGTGAGCTCGTCCACATCACGGCCCACCAACAGGCGCAGGCCACCCTGCACTTCGAAAATGCGAGCCCGTGCGAGTCGCTCCGGACCATTCCAGCCCACTGACGGATTCAGGGTGAAATTGATCCAGCCGCTGTCAGAGCGAGAACCCTTGGGCCAGTTTTCGATGTTACCGGCGAGCTTGACGAAGTCGTCCGTCGTCAACAGATAGATGGATTTGGCGTTGGGGTCGCGGGCAACACGCTCGCGGATGATGGAAATAAGGCCATTGATACCGCTGCCACGGTATTGCTCCGCGAGGCCGGCAATCTCGGCCTCGATGGTCTCATCGGTCTGGGCAGTCATGAACCCTGCCGTGCGCCAGTAGATAAACGCCAGCAGCAAAAAAACCGAGGTGGCGAACACCACCATGTACAGCAGGGCTAACTGGAACGATGAGGTTCTGAGCTGGCTAAGCAGTTTCACGCAACATGTACCCTGCACCCCGTATGGTCTGCAGCAAGGGGGTCTCGAATTCCTTGTCGATCTTCGCCCTCAGACGGCTGATGTGTACGTCGATGACGTTGGTCTGGGGGTCGAAATGATAATCCCATACTTTTTCGAGCAACATGGTACGAGTGACCACCTGCCCGGCATTTCGCATGAGATATTCCAGCAGACGGAACTCCCGGGGCTGAACATCAATATTGTGCCCGGCCCGCTTAACGGTTCTGGCAAGCAGGTCCATTTCCAGATCGGCCACCCGCAGCACGGTCTCGGTTTCCGCAGACTGGCGATTACGGCGCACCAGGGATTCGATACGGGCCAGCAGCTCGGTGAAAGAGAACGGTTTGGTCAGATAGTCATCGCCACCACCACGCAGGCCTTCCACCCGGTCATCCACATCGCCCAGGGCGCTGAGGATCAACACTGGAACCTGGTTGCCAGTGGCACGCACCGTTTTGATGATCGACAGGCCGTCCATACCTGGCAACATGCGGTCCACAATCATGATGTCGTAGTCTTCGCTGGCGGCCATCATCATGCCTTCCTTGCCATCCGCCGCGTGGTCCACGACAAAATCAGACTCTTTCAGCCCTTTAACAAGGTAGTTTGCCACGTCCTGATCGTCTTCAATTACCAGTGCTTTCACCGGTTTTCCTCCCGATAGCGGATTACATTAACAGCTAGGGTACGAAGAACATCCGTTGCCGACCAGTTACGATCTTGTAAGAGGGTGTCGCCAATGGCGACGGTCACGACATACCCCGAACCAGCCTAGTCTCGACACCGTATAGCCCGCAAGGCAATATTCCACGTTCATCCAACCACCATAGCCCAGGCGGTCCAACGCTGCGAAAACATTCCGAAAGTTAATCTCACCCGCGCCGTGCTCCTGCATTTCACCTCGGCAAACAGCATGGAGACATTCATAGCGAGCCTGCTACTTGCGCTTGATGGCCGACGAAGAACCCAACAATGCCCCGTTGAGATGCTCCAGTTCCAGCAACAAACCACTGTGATCCACATCGCTGTGCCCGTTGGCGATCAGGCTTTGATACTCATTATGCACCTGCTGCGATAGCGGCAGGGTCAGACCCTCGGAACGGGCCTCATCCAGAATCATCCGCAGGTCCTTCAACTGAATTCGCGCCGGTGCACCGGGCGAAAAGTCCCGGTCAATCATCCGCTGACCGTGCAACTCCAGAATCCGACTGCCCGCAAAACCGCCCATCAGCGCCTCCCGAACAGCGGCAGGATCAGCCCCACCCTTCGCTGCCAGCAACAACGCCTCTGACACCGCGCCAATGGTAATCCCCACGATCGCCTGATTCGCCAGCTTCGCCAGTTGCCCCGCCCCTACCGGACCAATGGGCGTGCATTTCCCCAGCACCTCAAAAACCGGCCGCACCCGCTCAACGTCTGCGCCAGAACCACCGGCCATAATACTCAGCGTTGCCTGCTCGGCGCCGACAGTGCCGCCGGACACAGGCGCATCCAAATACCCGGCCCCCTGCTCCTTAGCCAAAGCCGCATGGCGTCGCGCCAGCGACGGCTGAACCGAACTCATATCAATATAGACCGCCCCGGCCTTGAGCGCCGCGATACCCCCTTGCGCCACCATCACGTCTTCCACTACATCGCCGTTCTCCAGCATGGTGATGACGATATCGGCACGATGGACAGCGTCTTCTGGCGAGTCGGCAATGGTGACCTCATTGACAAAAGGCTCACATTTACTAGCGGTTCGGTTCCACAAAGTTACTGGATAACCCGCGTTCAGAAGATTCCGAACCATGGGCGCGCCCATCAAGCCAACGCCAAGAAACGCTATATGAGGATGGTTTTCGGTCATAATTCCTGGATCCCTATTCCCAATGCCGGGAGAAGTGAGTGGGCAGGCCCTTCCAAAACCGTGCGGAGCCATGGATGGCGGAGCTCGAGCCGCACAAGGACGTCTTGAGGCGTGTTTTGGAAGGGCCTGCCCACTCACTTCCACCCCAAGGTTTGTGTTTGTTTTAAGGATTATACAAACAAAAACGCCACCAACCCCGCAAAGGGTGGTGGCGTTCTGACAAACCCCAAGTCAACTAAGGGTTAAGCCGCCTCTTCTTCCGTTGTCATATGCAGACGAATCTTCTTCATGGCGTTTTTCTCCAACTGACGAATACGCTCAGCGGAAACACCATATCGGTCAGCCAGCTCATGCAGTGTCGACTTGCTATCCGACAACCAGCGCTCACGAAGGATATCCTGGCTACGCTCATCCAACTGCCCCAGCGCCGCCATCAGACGACCATTGGAATCGTCCGTCCAGTCTGATTGCTCCAACTGCGTGGCCGGATTGCTGCGCTTGTCTTCCAGATAATACGCCGGCGCCTGATAAGCATTGTCGTCGTCATCATCCTGGGGGCCATCGAACGCCGTATCGTGGGAAGCCAGACGGCCTTCCATCTCCCGCACAACCTTGGGCTCAACCCCAAGATCACTGGCCACGGCATTAACCTCATCATGGCTCAACCACGCCAGACGCTTCTTCTGGCTGCGCAGGTTAAAGAACAACTTACGCTGCGCCTTGGTGGTCGCCACTTTCACGATGCGCCAGTTGCGCAGGATAAACTCGTGAATCTCGGCCTTGATCCAGTGCACTGCAAAGGACACCAGGCGAACACCGTATTCCGGATTGAAACGCTTGACCGCCTTCATCAGGCCTACGTTACCTTCCTGGATCAAATCTGCCTGGGACAGCCCATAACCCGCATAGCTGCGGGCAATGTGGATCACGAAGCGCAGATGCGAAAGAACCAACTCACGCGCGGCTTCCACATCACCATCGTAATGCAGTCGCTCGGCGAGCTTGCGCTCTTCCTCAACAGACAGTACCGGAATGCGGCTGGCCGCCTGGATATAGGACTCAAGGTTGGCACCCGGAACCAGTCTGTCGATGATCTGTAAACTCGTACCCATGTCTTATCCTCCGAACATGACGACCGATAAATATAGCAACTCTAATTCAGCCCGCCAAGCACTCTGCAAATAACCCAAATTTCCATCTAAACCGTTTCAAATCAACAAACTGGAAATCTGGCTGCCTTCGAATTCTATCTTCAAGCTACGCCGAAACCTGCATTGGCTTCAATACGGTATTTCCGAGATCGGAGATCATCCGCCGGCAATTTCCCCCGGCTCAATGTCATCCAGATGGCGCTTGACGGCAACCCAGGCGCCTAACCAGCCTAACAGCATGGCTGCAATTATCAACGCCAGCGCGCCATCGACGCTCAGCCCGCTCAGGGAAAACTCACTGCGGTACAACCCGGCTAGCCGCTCCACTGGGCCACTGAGCCACCAGAGCGACACCTGGAGCAGGATAAAGGCCACAATGCCACCGCCCAGGCCAAACCAGGCCCCCGTATAGAGGAACGGCCGGCGCACGAAAGCGTCGGTGCCACCCACCAACTTTGCCACCAGAATTTCGTCGCGGCGATTTTCAATCGCAAGGCGAACGGTATTGCCAATCACCAGCACCACGGCGGCCGCCAACAACAGCGCCAGCGCCCAGACGGCACGGCCCAACAGGTCGGTCATGGCGTTCAGACGCTGCAACCAGCCGAGATCCACCTGTACCCGGTCAACACCGTCCAGCCCTTCAATAACCTTCAGCAGCATTTCCACGCCGTCAGCGGTGCGGGAACCTTCACTGGGTGTGACCAGCAGAGTATGGGGAAGCGGGTTTCCGTCCAGGTAATCGAGGGCGTCTTCAAGGCCGGAAGAAGCGCGGAACTCTTCCAGCGCAGTCTCACGGTCGATCAGCTCGACTTCCGCCACCCGGCTGTCATCAGCCACCTCGGCTTTCAATGACCGGGCATCTTCAATAGAAACGGTGTCACTCAGATAGGCCGTCACCCTCGCCGAGCTTTCCCAGCCGGCACTGACGCCTTCCAGACTGGCCAGCAACAGCATAAGCGCCACTGGCAGCGCCAGCGCCACGCCCATCACCGTCCAGGTCATCATGCTCGCCACTGGTGAGTGCCAAAGACGCTGCGCGCTGTCCCGGGCCACCTTACGATGATGATTCAGGTAACTTTCGGCCTGCTGGCGCCAGGGAGAACGGGCACTTCTGGCGCCCCGGGCAGGCTGCCGTCGGGGATCGTTAGCCATGAAGCCCCCCTTTTGCGCCAACGCCTGTCACCAGCCGACCATGATCGAGAGTCAACGTACGGCGACCAAGATCGTTAATCAGTGCAATGTCGTGGGTAGCAATCAACACTGTGACCCCGACCTGACTGAATTCCGCAAACAGCCGCATGATATCGGCAGACAATTCCGGGTCCAGGTTACCGGTGGGCTCATCCGCCAACAGTACCGGGGGCTTGTTCACCACGGCACGGGCAATGCCCACCCGCTGCTGCTCACCCCCGGATAGCTGCATCGGGTTCATCTTTTCCTTGCTCAACAACCCCACCTTGTCCAGAGCGGCCCGCACGCGGCGACCGATATCCCGGGCCGGGGTGCCCATCACCTCCAAAGGCATGGCGACGTTGTCGAACACGGTGCGATCAAACAATAACTGGTGATTCTGGAACACCACACCGATGTGTCGGCGGATGTACGGCACCTGACGGCGCGGCAGGGTATTGAGCACCTGCCCGCCCACAATCACCTCGCCGGCGCTGGGGCGCTCCATCACCATAATCAGCTTTAGCAGCGTACTTTTGCCAGCACCGGAATGCCCCGTAAGAAACGCCAACTCACCACGCTCCAGGCCGAAATTGACCTGACGCAACGCGGTATGGTCGCTGTCATAACGTTTGGTGACCTGGCGGAACTCGATCATTGAAGGTTACTTATCCGGGCTTTCATCAAACAGCGCATCCACAAAGGTGCGGGCATCGAAGCTGCGCAGGTCGTCTACCTGCTCCCCCACACCAATGTAACGGATGGGTAGCTGCAACTGCCGGGCGATGGCAAACACAATACCACCCTTGGCCGTGCCGTCCAGCTTGGTCAGGGTAATGCCGCTGACCCCCACCGCCTGCTGGAACACTTGGGCCTGACTCAAAGCATTCTGGCCGGTGCCGGCGTCCAGAACCAGCATGACTTCGTGGGGTGCGGACTCATCCAGCTTCTTCATGACCCGCACAACCTTCTCCAGCTCGCTCATCAGGTTGTCTTTGTTCTGAAGGCGGCCGGCGGTGTCCGCAATCACCACATCCACACCACGGGACTGCGCAGACTGAACAGCATCAAAGATGACGGATGCGCTGTCGGCGCCGGTATGCTGGGCCACGACGGGAACGTCATTACGCTCGCCCCACACCTGCAACTGCTCAACCGCCGCGGCACGGAAGGTATCCCCCGCCGCCAGCATCACCGACTTGCCGTCCCGCTGAAAAAGCTTGGTGAGCTTACCGATCGTAGTGGTTTTACCAACACCGTTCACACCCACCATCAGGATGACGTAGGGCTTTTTGCCCGCATCAATTTCCAGGGGCTTTGTCACATCCGCCAGCAGGCCATGGAGCTCATCCCTCAGGGCCTTGCGCAGGGCTTCGCCGTCCTTGAGCTGGTTGCGCTCCAGTTTGTCGGTGAGCGACTCAATGATTTCCGACGTGGCGGTCACACCCACATCCGCCATCAGCAAGGTGGTCTCGATTTCCTCGAGCAGGTCCTCGTCTACCTTTTTGCCGATGGAAAACAGATCCGCAAAACCACCGGTCAGATTGGCACGGGTTTTACCCAACCCATTGCGGATACGCTCGAAAACACTGACCTGAGGTGCTTCCGGCTCTGGCTCAGGCTCAGGCTCCGGCGTTGTCGGGGTTTCAGCGGGCGTTTCCTTATCAGCAAGCTTTTCAGGTGCTTCCGCGACCGGCGCGCTATCGGGCTCGGACTTAGGCTCCGCCTTCTCCTCCGACCCGGATTTCGGGGCAGCACCTTCCGGAGCCTCCGGCTTCTTCTGGGGCACCGGCTTTGGCCGGGGTATACGCTGACGGTTTGCCGCCACATCCAGAACAAACACAAGGACAAGAAGGGCCAGAAGGCCGATAGCAATCCACTCTGCCGTCATAGTCATACCATTGATCGTCGATTCGCGGGATACAAGAAAGGCGGTATTCTAGCAGACTGACCGGCCTAAGTGATGGCCGCAGGTGACTCGCCCCATAAACCTTCGTAACATGGCGCAACCTGCACCGGCAGGCGTACCAAACCATGCTCGAGAGGCCTCATCCCCATGGCGCGCACCCAGAAACCCAGGCCAGCCAGCAACGGCGGCGAACTCCGCATCATCGGCGGCGACTGGCGCAGCCGCAAACTCCGCTTCCCCGAAGCCGGCGGCGTGCGCCCAACTCCCGCCCGCACCCGCGAAACCCTCTTCAACTGGTTAACGCACCACCTCGCCGGCAGCCGCTGCCTCGACCTCTTCGCCGGCTCCGGCGCCCTCGGCCTCGAAGCCCTCTCCCGAGGCGCTGGCACAACCGTCTTCGTCGATTACACGCCCGCACTCGCCCAGGCTCTGAGAAGCAACCTGCGCCTATTGAAATCAGAAAACGGAGAAGTGGCCTGCCAGACCGTCGACACCTACCTGGCCCAGCCACCGGCCAAACCCGTCGACATCCTGTTCATGGACCCGCCGTTCCGCCAGGGCTGGCTGGAAAAACTGCTCCCGATGATCGCGGACAATGGTTGGGTAAAACCGGGAAGCTGGGTCTACGTGGAACACGAAAGCGAGATGCAGACACCCACAGCACCAGCCAACTGGACCCTGCATCGACAAAAAACAGCAGGCCAGGTGACCTACTGTTTATTCAGAGTAGAAGAATCAGAACCTGTCTGAAGAAACCGCAACAGCGACCCCGAAGTGGTCAGACGGTCTCGGGGTGGGGTGCCTTTTCTGCCGGGAAAAGGTGTCTGAGCAAAGCGAGTTCTTTTCCCAGAAGAAAAGGCACCCCACCTCGGGACCAGACACCTGAACCCTCAGGCTACAAGGAGAATTACGGAGAAGGCCGAAGAGAATAAGCCCGCAAATGCGCCGCAAAGTCTTCCAGATAACGAATGCCACTGGCCTCCGCCTCCCGGCACCACTCCATCAGCGCATGCAACTTCTCCTGCGGCTTCAAACCACGGCGACGCCACAACTCCTGCAACTCATTACTCTTCTCATAAATCTGCCGCAGCACCGCATTGCTCTCCAGAGCAATTTCCAGGTGCTCCTTCTCCTTCGGCTTGATCAACGTCACCTCACGGGACAGCAACCGCTTCAGACTGCGATAACGCGGACGAATCTCCTCATCCATCACCGCCTTCTGCTGACGCAACACCGGCTCCATCACCCGCTTACGATACTGACGCATAATATCGAACCGGCTGTTGGTAATGGCCTGAACCGTCTCGACATCCACTTCCTGCTTACCAGGTACATAATGTGCGATCGGCTTGAAGCCCTTGGGATTCGCCAACCGGAAGAACTGGAACAGACGAATATAGCCCCAGCCAATATCCACTTCATACCAGCGGCGAGACAGCTTGGAGGAATTGGGATAGGTGTGGTGATTATTGTGCAGCTCTTCGCCGCCAATCAGGATGCCCCAGGGCGAAATGTTGCGGGCGTTATCGCTGCATTCGAAATTGCGATACCCCATAAAGTGCCCGATGCCATTGACCACACCGGCCGCCCAGACCGGAATCCACATCATCTGCACCGCCCAGATCCAGATACCGTGAACACCGAACAGCAGCAGATCAATCACCGCCATCAGTTGAATGCCCAGCAGTTTATAGCGGCTATACACGTTGTTCTCTACCCAGTCTTCCGGGGTGCGCTGGCCATAACGCTCCAGAGTTTCTGGCGTACCGGCCTCGTCGTACAGTTCGGCACCTTCAAGCAGCACCTTGCGGACACCCAGGACCACCGGGCTGTGAGGGTCTTCCTCGGTTTCGCACTTGGCGTGATGTTTACGGTGAATCGCCGTCCACTGCTTGGTGTTCTGGGCCGTGGTCAGCCACAGCCAGAAGCGGAAAAAATGCGCCAGCACCGGATGAAGATCCAGCGAGTTGTGGGCAGAATGACGATGCAGGTAAAGCGTAACGCTGATAATTGTGATGTGGGTAAGCCCCAGCGCAACCAGAATCAGCTGCATCACCGAAAGGTCCAGAAGACCGTTGTACCACATAGAGTTTTCCTCGTTCGAAATCCGGGTCCGGCACTGCCCGACAAACCGTATTGAGCCACTTTAGCGTACAGTTGTTAGCCCGAACAACCGCATTTGGATGCGAATTTGTTACCGATTACACTTATCCGTTACCGCCCGTGCCGCTGGAGTATATCCCTTTGCCCGAATTGCCCGAAGTAGAAACCACCCGACGCGGCATCGCCCCCCATTGTGAAAACCGGACCATCACTCAGGTAACCGTGCGCGACGGGCGCCTGCGCTGGCCCGTGCCGGGCAACCTCGCGGAACTGATCGAAGGCTCTGTCATCCACACCGTGGACCGCCGGGCCAAATACCTGCTGATTGGCGTAAGCTCGGCCACCGTTGCCGGAACATTGATCGTGCACCTGGGCATGTCCGGCAGCCTGCGGGTGATCACCGATCAGAGTGAGCCCCTACTTCATGACCACGTGGAACTGACACTCGACAACGGCATTCGCCTGCGCTTCAACGACCCCCGCCGCTTTGGTTGCTGGCTCTGGTCCGAAACACCGGACCAGCATCCACTGATCGCCAGCCTGGGGCCGGAACCCCTGGCACCGGAATTCAACGGGCGCCTGCTCTATCGACTCTCGCGGGGCAAGAAGACACCGGTAAAATCCTTCATCATGGACAACCATGTGGTGGTGGGCGTGGGCAACATCTATGCAAACGAAGCCTTGTTCAAGGCCGGCATCCACCCCCGTCGCGCCGCCGGCCGCATCAGCCTGGACCGCTACAACCGCCTGGTGGAAGCCATCCGCGAAACGCTCAGTGCGGCCATTCTCATGGGTGGAACCACCCTGCGGGACTTTGTGAACAGCGATGGCAAACCGGGCTATTTTGCCCAGTCGCTGCTGGTGTATGGCCGTAATGGCGAGTCCTGCCGCGAGTGCGGCCATCCGCTGAAGGAAATCCGGATGAACCAGCGCTCGACGGTTTACTGCGGAAAATGCCAGCGCTGAACGGCGGCCAGACAACTAATGAAACAGAAAAATCGTTTGAAAATACGCAAATATGATTCATAGTTAACAGAGTATCCATAATCGTAAGCTACACTGTGCGGTATATGTATCGTCAGCCATCCAAGGCAGGGCGACCATCGGCCAGATCAGAACGCCGACAAGCTAAGGTAAGCTCAGGAGAAACAAGAAATGACCGGTAAGATTTCCCACATCGTTATTACAGCCGTAGCGGTTTGCCTGCTGGCTTTTTCCTCCGTCGGCCACGCTCAAGCCATCGACGAAGAGCCTACAGCACTGGCAATGACAGGCGATGCGCTGTTTGTTCGCCCGGCCCTGTTTGCCACCACCATCGTGGGAAGCGTGGTTTACCTGGTATCCCTGCCGTTCTCCGCACTGGGCGGTAACGCAGCGGAAGCCGGCGAAGTCCTGGTTGTTGGCCCGGCCAAAGCCACCTTTGTTCGCTGCCTCGGTTGTACTCGCACCGGCAGGAAACAACAGCCCATTGAACAAAACGGTAACTGATCCGTAAAAACCCGCCTTGCCAATTTGCGCATTCTTCGGCAGCCTGACGTTTAACCAACTTCAGGCTGTTTTTGTTTATGGTGAACTGGCACTCCCTTGAGACGGTGTTCCTGGATATGGACGGAACACTGCTCGACCTGCATTTCGACAACCATTTCTGGCTCGAGCACCTGCCCAGGCGTTACGCCGAGTACAACAATCTCAGCCCGGAAGAAGCCCGTGACACTATCATTCCGATGATCATGGCCGAACGTGGTTCTTTGAACTGGTACTGCACCGACTACTGGAGCGACCGGCTGGACATGGACATCACCGGGCTCAAGGCCGAAGTGGGCGAACGCATTGGCTACCGCCCGCATGTGACGGATTTTCTCGATGCCGTCCGTGATACCGGTTTGCGCTCCGTGATTGTCACCAACTGCCATCCGGACCCGCTCAGTTTGAAGCTTCAGCGCACCGGCCTGGACAGCCGGGTGGACAACATCATCTCGAGCCACCAGCTGGGCAAACCCAAGGAAGATCCCGCCTTCTGGCAGGACCTCGCCGGGCTGGAAGCCTATCAGGCCGCCGCAACATTGATGGTGGACGACAGCTTCCCGGTACTGGAAAGCGCCCGCACCGCTGGCATCGCCCAGTGCCTTGCCATTCTGGCACCAGACAGCAGGCAGCCCGCCCGCGACCGGCACCCCGACATCCCCTCGATTCATCATTTTGATGAAATCCTGCCGGCACTGCGTCAGCGCCAACCCCTGCCATCCGGCCAGTGAGCCAGCTATACTATGCGTATACGCTCATCAGGTGAGGAGACATGACGGCAACCACCACTGACGACACCCGCGTAAGACTCGACAAATGGCTGTGGGCAGCACGCTTCTACAAAACCCGCAACCTCGCCAAGCAAGCCATCGAAGGGGGCAAGGTTCACTACAACAGCCAGCGAACCAAACCCGGAAAACTGGTGGAGCCCGGCGCCAAAGTGACCCTGCGGCTGGGCTGGCAGGAATGCATTGTGGTGGTGGACGACATCAGTGACCGGCGCCGGGGCGCCCCCGAAGCCCAGAAGCTCTATCACGAAACCGACGACAGCGTGAAACGCCGGGAAGAACTCTCGTGGCAGCGCAAAACCATGCAGGCGGCGCAGCTACCCCCGGCCAGACGGCCTTCCAAGAAAGACCGACGGGATATACAACGCTTCCGGGAACAGAACGGGCTCTAGCATTCCTGTTTCCCGCCCCAATGATTACCGTTTCCGACTTTAACGCTCAGGAGAAATACCAATGGCATCCCGGGACCAGTTCCAGCGATTTATTTTTGAAGACAGCCAGGTCCGGGGAGCCTGGGTGAAACTGAACGACAGCTACAGTGAAATTGGCAGCCAGGCTCCCTACCCCGCGTCCGTGCGGCGCATGCTGGGCGAATCCCTGGTGGCCAGCGTGCTGATGAGCAGCACCCTCAAGTTTGAAGGCACCCTATCGCTGCAAGCCCAGGGCGAAGGCCCGCTGCGCACACTGATGGCAGAGTGCAGCCATGATCGTTTCATCCGTGGCCTGGCCCGTTACGACGAACACGCTGTGACCGAGGACTCCCTGAATGCGCTGCTGGGCGAGGGCCGCATGGCCATCACCATCTCCCCGGACAAAGGCCAGCGTTACCAGGGCGTGGTGCCCCGGGAAGAGGAAAGCCTGGCCGGCTGCCTGGAAGAATACTTCGAACGCTCCGAGCAGATCCCCACCAGCTTTTTCCTGTTTGCCGATGAAAACTGTAGCGCCGGCCTGATGCTGCAGAAACTGCCCGGCGACACCGAACAGGACTCCGACCTGTGGGATCGCCTTAACCACCTGGCCAGCACCGTCGAAGCCGAAGAACTACTGACCCTGGACAGCGAAACCGTGCTCCATCGCCTGTTCAACGAAGAAACTGTGCGCCTGTTCGATGCCGAGCCCGTCGCCTTCCGCTGCAGCTGCTCGCGGGAGCGAACGCTGGGCGCCCTGGAATCCATCGGCAAGGAGGAGTGCTACAGTATCCTCGACGAGCAGGGTTCCATCGAAATGGACTGCCAGTTCTGTCATCAACACTATCGCTTCGATAGAAATGATATTGATCACCTTTTCACCGGCCATACGTTACACTGAACACCCGGCTGAACGGCCCGGAAGCCAGTCATAGAGCGGTTTCCGGGGCAGTCGTTTTTTACCGGCGTCTCTGGCATAATAGCGCGCCTGAATTGACCCGATTGCTCAGATTTCCGTCAATTTTTAGGGGGGACGGCCTGAGTAATCACGATCACATCCCGAGGGCGAGGTCGAAGTGAGTAACACTTATAATGATCTGAGTGCAGCACAACTGGTTGAGCTGGCACTGGAAAGACGCGAAGGCCAACTGGCCGCAAATGGTTCCCTGGTGGTCAAAACCGGTGAACGTACAGGCCGGTCCCCGAAAGACCGCTACATCGTCGAAGAGCCCAGTACCTCTGACGATATCCATTGGGGCCCCATCAACCGCCCGTTCGATGCGGACAAGTTTGATGCCCTCTGGGATCGCGTTGAAGCCTACATCGCCGAGAAAGACAGCTTTGTAAGCCAGGTACACGTTGGCTCCGACCCGGAACACTACCTGCCGGTGCGCATGACCACCGAAACCGCCTGGCAGAACCTCTTCGGCCAGAATCTGTTTATTCGCCCTGACAGCTTCAACCCGGCCGACAAGCAGGAGTGGCAGATCCTCAACGCCGCCAATTTTGAGTGCGTGCCCGAGCGCGATGGCACCAACAGCAACGGCTGCGTGATCATCAACTTTGCCAAGCGCAAGGTACTGCTGGCAGGCATGCACTACGCCGGCGAAATGAAAAAGGCGATGTTCTCCGTACAGAACTTCCTGCTGCCGGAAAAAGACGTGCTGCCCATGCACTGCTCCGCCAACGTTGGCGAAGACGGCGAAACCTGCCTGTTCTTTGGCCTCTCTGGCACCGGCAAGACCACCCTCTCTGCCGACCCTGATCGCTTCCTGATCGGCGACGACGAGCATGGCTGGGGCCCCGGCACCGTCTTCAACATTGAAGGCGGCTGCTACGCCAAGTGCATCGACCTGAGCCAGAAGAACGAACCCATTATCTGGGACGCCATCCGCTTCGGTGCCATCGTTGAAAACGTCACCATCGACCCGGAAACCCGCGAGCCGGACTACACCGACGTCTCTCTCACCGAAAACTCCCGTTGCGCCTACCCGCTGGAGCACGTTGAGAAACGCGTTATTGAGAACCGCGCCGGCGAGCCGTCACACATCGTCTTCCTGACCTGCGACATGACCGGCGTACTGCCGCCCGTGTCCATCCTCAGCAAGGAAGCCGCGGCCTACCACTTCCTGAGTGGCTACACCGCGCTGGTGGGCTCCACCGAAATGGGCTCTTCGTCCAAGCTGAAAGCCACTTTCTCCACCTGCTTCGGCGCGCCTTTCTTCCCGCGCCCGGCCGGCGTCTACGCCGAGCTGCTGATGAAGCGCATGGATGAGTTTGGCAGCAAGGTCTTCCTGGTGAACACTGGATGGACCGGCGGCCCCTACGGCGTGGGCGAGCGTTTCAGCATCCCCACCACCCGTGGCATCATCGCTGCCATCCAGAATGGCGACCTGGACGATGCCGAAACCGAGCACCTGCCCACCCTGAACGTGGACGTGCCGGTTGACGTACCGGGCGTAGACAACAACCTGCTGAACCCCCGCAACACCTGGGCCAGCAAGGAAGACTACGACGCCAAGGCCGCCGAGCTGATTGGCCAGTTCGTGGAAAACTTCAAGAAGTTTGATGTTTCCGACGCCATCGTGGAGGCCGGGCCGAAAGCGTAAGCCCGCCTTTACTGAAGAAAGCGCCCTGCTCTATGAGCACGGCGCTTTTTTCGTGGCTATCTCACATGAATACATCAAAAAACACTAGAAAGTGGTCACTGCAACCATGATTTTTGCAGGCTTCAATAATCTTTCTATTTTTCCTTCGAAATCAAATTGTGGCGGCAAGTCTCTGGATGAAGATAGCGGTCACTATGACCGCTTTTTCCGGGGTGATGGTTAGGAAAATAGCCGGAACTTATTGACCTGACAGTATTTTCTTCCTAATTTTGGGGAACGTTAGAATTGAGATATTGGTCGCTGAGAATGCCGTCGTGGCGACTCATATATAAATGTTAGGCTAGTGCCCCCGATTGCGCCTGGGTAAATAATTCAATAACATGGAGTTGGCTGCGCGGTTCAGTGCCGCTGTCCGAGAGGGTATGCTCTATTCCTGAGCAATACTCCGAGGTGACAGCGAAAAAATTCTACTGACCAAAAGGTAGAAGCCTGAACTCTGGCCCCAAAAAGCATGAAAAACGTTAATTTTGTCTTTTACCACCCTCATTTAGACCTTATCTCCGATAGAACGATAAGATCTCTTCTCAAAAGAATTTCAACTATCCTCCGCGAGATCCAATACCAGGAGGTTGCTTACCTTATTAGATCTAGCGAGACAACGCCCTCGCAGAAGCAGTCGCTTCGCGACCGATTGGATGGTCAGCTCAATCATATTGAAGCGTATTATCTTGAGAGGTTAGAGAGAGGGAGTCTGACACTCACCGTCACTCTCACGGCCTTCGGGATTTGGCTTTTACAGCAGACCATCGGGGAGTCGATCAAGGAAGCATGGCAGCAGAGTAATATGCACAAAGAGCTGGTGGCCTACCTAAGTGGTCCCCAGCGCAAAGAGGTTTTAGACAGAAATATCGACAGAGTTCTCGATGGCTGGACCTTTGACAATTACGTCATTGAGGATGTGAACAAGACAACCGACGAACAGGGCGAGCTTACTGTTCGAGTTGATCTAAGCACTCCGCCTCAGATCCAGAAACGAATTGAAGAGAACTCGGGCCCTGTCACTATCGACAGCATCATTGAAGATTCTCGAAGAATCATAATCACTTTGAATAAGGATCGTGATGCCTAAGTGCAGGCACGACGACACCCATTACATTGCGCCTTCGGCTCCATTCCGTGAGCGCGCATGCTGCAAGCATTAGGTTTCATGGAGGTTTAATTTGCCGAATTGGCTTAACTACATAGCAGCAGCTTGCTCGATAATTGGGGCGGGCCTTGCTTTGCTTGTCTATTTCGAAGTGAGAGGTATTCGCAAGTCTTATCTTCGAAGAGCGAGATTGCCCGAATTGGTAAGAGATCTGGGCAAAGCAAGTAGCACTCTTTCCAAGGCGCTTAAAAATTGGCCTTGCGAACGACGGCTCGGCGTGAATCAGATACACATCGCGGTTAATCTACTCAGAAATGCTGGGGGCAAGGTTCCTGAGGGCGAACGGAAGCGTATTCACGCCGCAATAACAAAATTATGCGAACGGCGTCTATTTCGGATGGAGCCCGTAAATGACGCAACGTTAGATCAGGCTTGGAGTTACTACAATGAGTTGTCGGCTGTAATTACCGTCTTGGAGCAACTGGTAAAAGATACAAAGTGGGATTGAAAATGAGCATAGACAGCAAAGCGACACAACTGATCCAGAGGCTTACAAGGGCTACTGTCAATGATGAAATGAAGTGGGTTAGGAACCAGGCTCCCGCATACTTGACTAGTGGCACTGATGATTTGGTTCCTTTGTATCTAGAGGGAGTCTACAAAGGAAAAAAAATTGGATTATTCGAAAAGCGCTCAAAATATTTTCACGATGAATTTGATTACTCTTGGAGTGTATCAGTTGGAATATGCATCGTGGATTTATTTGGGCACCTCATATGGGATTATTACGACACGACAACTGCTCTAGCGAATTTGTTTGATCGTGCAAAGGAGCAGTCCTCCGGAATTGATGACGTGTTAAATGAATTGTTGGATGATGAAACCTAACGAGGGTGTAGAAAAGGATACCAATGAGCTTTCCTTCAGATATTAAAAGTGGAATGCGAGATTGCATTCTCAAAATATTTTGGCCGAAGGATCATATCGTTCAGTTCTTCGTCGACAATGGCTGTACCAATTCAGATATTCGGGTTCTGGGTGATCATAAAGAACTAGCGAGATACAAGATTGTCGATTGCATGTTTGGTCACTTGGCAGAAAAACCGGATGGCGGCCTCGGGCCTTTTCGCTCAATGCTAAAATCCTTGGTCGGATGGTCTTCCTTTGATCCATATTATTTCGATAAGTTGAAAAAGCTCAATAGAGCTGACGCGGAGCGTTCGATTACACACCTTAAGCAACTGCAAGAAATTCGAGACCATAAAATTCAAAAAGAACGAAAAGCACGTGCAGCCAAAGAAGCCGCCTCACAAAATCCGAAACAAACCATTAGCGAGCTTAAAGAAAAGTACCTCGCGCTTATCCAAGGTAGTTTGCCACCGGCACGTCGAGGGTATGAATTAGAGAATTTGCTTCAAGAACTTGGTAAGCTGTCAAGATTGGAAGTAACAGAGCCTTACCGAGTTAATGGCGAGCAAATTGATGGAGCTATTAAGTTTGAAGGGGAGCATTATCTCGTCGAAGCGAAGTGGCAGGATAAGGCATCGGCAAATGAACCCGTATACCAATTTGTTGGAAAAATCGAAGGTAAGTTTTACGGCAGGGGTGTTTTCATCTCTGTTAATGGATTCAGCGATAATGTAGTTAATTCTCTTGTTCATGGCAAAGCCATAAAGACCATTTTTGTCGATGGTGAAGATTTAATGATGGTTCTGGAAGAATTCCAGTCATTTTCAGAAATGCTCGATAAAAAGATCAAAGCGGCACAGACACGGGGAGAAATTTACATACATGCAGTCAGCGGGAAAACCAAAATCATCTAACCGGGTAGCCAGGGGTATCTAATCCCCAGCCCCCACAACACCCTCCACCGATGCGTCGGACCGGCGGCTCCGCACAGGGCGTTTCACCGGGAATGGTGAAGCTTGATCCATCCATCGCGCAGTGATGCCAGTCCCTCGGCTTTCAGGTAGTCATTGGACAGTGCCTGTTGAATACCCGGCGTCTTGGAGCTGCGCCAAGGACCTTTACTGGTGATGCCACACGCCACAGCGGCCTGCACGTGAACACCTAACTTCATCAGGTTTCTGACTTTAGTGCGCGGCTTGCGCCACTGTCGCCAGTAGGCCATCCGGACGCGACGGCGAATCCAGTGATCCATGTCGCAGCAGCGCTGATAGCCGGTGGCGATACCAAAGTAGTTGATCCATATAGCTGGTTATCCATAATCCCAGCTCGCAGATTCCGGGCAATCATTCCCAGCAGATGCTTGTCCCGGGCCTTGCGGAGTGAGTAAAAAAGGAATAATTTATACTCATGGATGAGTTTGAATTCGACGAAGCCAAAAGCCAGGCCAACTTGGGCAAGCACGGTATCGATTTCGTGGCCGCCCAAGGGCTGTGGAAAGATCCATACCTGCTGGAGATCCGCGCAAAATCAGAGGATGAACAGAGGTTTTTGCTGATAGGAAAGATTGGTGAAAAGCACTGGTCGGCTGTCGTCACGTACAGGGATACTCGTATTCGTCTGATTTCAGTCAGACGTTCCCGCAAGAAGGAGGTTGAGCTCTATGAAAGCTAAAGACTTCGATAAAAAATTTGAGGAAGGTCAGGAAGATATCATTGATGACCTGGACCTGTCCTCTGCTCGCCGCGTTAATCAGGAACAAAAGCGAATCAACGTCGATTTCCCGGCTTGGGTTGTCGAGTCGTTGGATCGTGAGGCTGCACGCATTGGCGTTACCCGCCAATCGATCATCAAGGTGTGGCTGGTGGAGCGTTTGCAGGCAGAATCTGCTAATAAACCGCTCAATGGTGACGCCGCAGGCGGCGCACATTAGCGGAGCGTTATGCAGCATCGCCATATCACGTTGACAAGCGTCACGTGACACAATACACTCCTTCTCATGATCAAATCCTTCTCTGACAAGCGAGCCCAAGAACTTTACTCCAAGGGCAAGTCAAAGAAGTTTCCTGCGGATGTTGCACCGAGAGCCGCTAGAAAACTTGAATACGTGGATCTGGCCGTGCAGCTGGAGGATTTGAAAGTGCCGCCTGGCAATCGCCTTCACCCGCTGGCGGGAAACAGGCAGGGGCAGCACGCAATTTCAATCAATGATCAGTGGCGTATCTGTTTTCGTTTTGAAGATGGCGATGCGTATGAAGTCGAAGTGTGTGACTACCACTGAGTGAGGTGATGACTATGGCTATTCTTAATACTGCCGGCATGCATCGCAAGCCGACTCATCCTGGCGAGATGCTGAGGGAGGATTTCCTTCCGGACTATGGCCTTTCCGTTGCCGGGTTGGCTGAATCTCTGGGCGTTTCTCGTCAGTCAGTTAATGAACTACTGCGCGAACGTCGTGCTGTCAGTCCTGAAATGGCGCTCAGGCTTGCCCGTTTGTTTGGTAATTCGCCGGAATTCTGGCTAAATGCGCAGCGATCTGTTGATCTTTGGACGGCCGCTCAGTCGGTCAAGGAAGAAGTGGATCGAATCAAGCCGCTACATGCTGCTTAACAACGGCGCTTTGAATCAGTACGTCCCACTCAACCGCTCTTGCAACGGCCCCACCACCGCATCCAGAAATTTCCGCACTCGTGGTGACAGCAAACGGCTGTGCGGAAACACGAACTGCACCGGCAACGCCGGGGCATTGTATTCCGCCAACACCGGTACCAGGGTGCCGCGCTCAAAATCCTCCTGCGCCTGGTAGCCCAACACCCGGCATATGCCCAGGCCATCCCGGGCGGCGGCGAGTTCGGTGTCAATCTGATTCGCACTGACTACGGGATGAATGCGCTGCTCCCACAGCTCTCCCTCTACCTGAAATTGCCACACCTCGCCGGCGGGCGTGAACCCCACGGTCGGCCAGTCTGATAACTGTTCGGGATGGCTGGGCTGTCCGCGCTGTTCGATGAGCTCAGGGCTCACACAGAGTACATAGGGCGTACTGCCGACCTGTCTCGCCACCAGTGAGCTGTCAGCCAGGTGACCAATGCGCAGGGCCAGATCAAAACCTTCCTCTATCACATCGACGATGCGGTCGAGCAGGATCAGTTCCGCGCTCATGGCGGGGTTCTGTTTCAGCCATTGGTTCAGTAATGGTGCGATATGCAGACGGCCAAACGTTACAGGCGCAGTGATCGTCAGCTTGCCAGCGGGGTCGGCGCGCCGGCTATCGAGTTGGAACTCTGCGGTCTGGATGTCCGCCAGAATACGGCGGCAGTGATCGAGGTATTCGCGCCCCTCATCAGTAAGCGCGATACGGCGGGTGCTGCGATTGAGCAAGCGAACACCAAGGTGCTGCTCCAGACTGGCGAGGGTTCGCACGACAGCGGCCGGGGATCGGTCCAGTTTGTCAGCGGCTGCGGAGAGGCTGCCCTGATCCACAATGGCGACAAAAGTACTCATGGCTTTGAGTTTGTCCATCGGCAGGCACCGTCGCAGCGTGTGGCAGGGATTTGTGCAAAAACCTGAATAATCCTAACAGGTGGACGGCATTTATTGAATCCGCGTTGAGGCGTTTACTGGTGGCACAACGTCATTCATTCGGAGTCCGTCATGAAACAACCCCAGCCGATTCGTCAGTACGATCACGTCGGTATCCGGGTCAGCGACCGCCAACAGGCCGTGGCCTTCTATGAACAACTCGGGTTTCAGGAGGTACGCCGCTTCGACAAGTACGAAGCCAATGAAATGGAAACGCCAGACGGCGTGCGCATCAACCTGATCTTCAACGCTACGCGTTTGCCTCACGGCCGGAACGTGTTGCTGGATGAGCCCATCAAGCTACCCGGTGTAACCCATCCCGCCTTCGTGGTCGATGATCTTTACGCATTGAAAGACTGGCTTGATCAGGCAGGCATTGCCATTACCGAAGGCATTCATCGTCTCGGCCCACGCCGGATCACGCTGTTTATTCGTGATCCCGACAGGAACGTACTGGAGTTCAATCAGTTATTGCCTGAATCAGGGCCTGCCAGCACACCCACCAGCAACAACCATTAACGCTCAGGAAGCACATGCCATGAAACTATACGATCTGGAATTGTCCGGGAACTGCTACAAAGTCCGTCTGTATGCTGCGTTGGCGGGCATCAATCTCGAACTGGAGCCGGTGGATCTCCCGGGTGGCGATCACAAACAATCACCGTTTATCGCACTCAACCCTTGGGGCCAGGTGCCGGTATTGGCCGATGATGGCGTTGTTCTGCGCGACTCTCAGGCGATTCTGGTGTATCTGGCTCGCCAATACGGCGGCAACCAGTGGTGGCCAGACGGCGCAGCACAGCAGGGCGAAGTCATGCAGTGGCTGTCGACCGCCGCCAACGAGATTCACGCTGGCCCGAACGCCGCCCGTTTGATCGACAAGTTCGGGTACCCGCTGGACAAGGCGCGCGCACTGGAAGTCAGTGCTAAAGTTCTTCCGTTGATCGAGAAACATCTCAGCGAACATCCATGGCTGGCACTGGGCCGGCCCACCATTGCCGACTGTGCCGTGTTTCCTTACGTCGCAACGGGCTGGGAAGGTGGCGTAACACTCGAGCGATACCCAGCCATCCAGGCCTGGATCGACCGTATAAAATCGCTGCCTGGATACATCGGGATGCCAGGGATTAAATAAGGTTTAAGACTCCACGACGATAACAATAATCGCTATGCTTTGATCTGGGTGGCAGAACAATGCAATCTACGCAGATCCAGGCACTTAAATCGTCCTGTCTTGGAATGGAGTCTGTACATGCAGCCAAAAGACGTCGTGGAGCAGTTCATCGCCGATACCCGTGCTCATCGCTTTGATGAGGCAAAAGCGTGGCTGGTTGCCGACGGGTTTGAATATGTTGGGCCCAACATGCATTTCCTCAGTCCGGATGACATGTTGTCCTACCAGTTCGGTATGGCCGCCATCCAGAAAGACCTCGTCCTCCGGCAGCTCAGTGCCGACGGGGAGCACGTATTCGCGATTCTGGATTACCAGACCCACTTTGAACCGATTGGGGATGTGCGGCTGGCCGTCTGGTTCCGCGTGCGCAACGATAAGATCCAGACCGTTGAAGCCTTCTACAATGCGGCGGTGGTTGAGAACATGCTGGGAGGCAACCTGCCTTCCGCCAACTGAAAATGGTAGCTGCGCCAAAGCTACCTTCTAGGGACGGTAAAAATCATGCACAGAGTTCTGATGGCGTGTTTCATTTTTTCGGTAGCTGGATGCAGCAACAAGGCCGTTTACGACAACATCCAGCACAACAACCGACAGGAATGTAATACGGTTCCGCCGGCTCAGTACGAAGAGTGTATGGCGCGCTCCAACAAATCGTACGATGAGTACGAGAGGGAACGGGAAGCCGTCGTCGAGGGAGATTAGGGACATGAGAGAAACCGGAAAGATCAACTATGTTGAACTCCCTTCACGGGATCTTGACGTCACGAAACGGTTCTTTGCCAGCGCGTTTGGCTGGTCGTTTGTAGACTACGGGCCGGAATACGTTGCTATTGAGAATGCCGGGCTGGACGGTGGCTTCTTCAAATCGGATAAGGTCGCCACCACCAGCAACGGAAGTGCCCTGATAGTCCTCTACAGTGCCGACCTGGAAGCCACCCTTGAAAAAGTGACGTCCTCGGGCGGTGCCATCGTGCAGGACATTTTTTCATTTCCGGGCGGTCGCCGTTTTCATTTCTCGGACCCCAATGGCAATGAGTATGCCGTTTGGTCAGAGCCAGTGGTGTAAACAATCTTTAGGAGCCCCAAATGCCAAGGAAGACATTGCGCAATATCAGCTTGCTAGCACTTTCCACCCTCCCTGACCTGACGTTAGCCGGCCAGCCCACGGCTTCAGACTACCTCGGCAGCAAGCCTTTGCTTCTCGAAATCCGCTACTGTGAGTGTCGTGCCACCACCCCTAACGGCGCCCCAGGCGATGTGCTGCCAGAGTTTCTGGATGAGTCAAGGGTTCTAAGGGTGGGAGCAGTCACAACCGAACACAGTAACTTTGTTGCTTCGCGGGCACTCTCCATGGGATATGAGATCAGCCCGGTGGAAAAGCCCTCTGGTTCATTCCAGCTCACCTATGCCAGTGAATACACAACCCGTGATGGCAACCTCGCGGGCCAGGGGACGCTGGTACTGGAAGCAGGCCAATGGGTGAGTCTTTTCGAATCCCATCACCAAACTAAAGCCGGGGCGAAGCATGCCGGTGTTGCGATTCGGCTGGTGGATCAAAGCTCCTCCCAATAGCCCAATAGAGAGAAAAGCAGTCGATGATACGAATTCCTTTTCCCCAGGCACCGGACTACCCGGCAGTTGAACCTGGTTTCAATGGACCAAAGGTGGCGGCGATTCACGGCCTTATGGGCCATGACCTTATGCGGAAACACCTGCTTCGCATGATGAAGGAGTCCGGTTACCACGACACAACGATGTACAGCCATATGCATCCCACGAAAGCCATCGCGGACGATTTAAGCGAAGCAGCTGGCGCCAACCGCAGAATAGCCATCGTCGGCTATAGTCAGGGCGGTTTCGAGGCGATCAAGGTGGCACGTGAACTCGCCCGGCGTGACATCACAGTCGACCTGGTTGTGACCATTGCGGCAGGCGGCCTGGGCCGAACGTTGCCGGCCCAATGGGGATTCAACCCCCGCAAGGCGCCGGCCAACGTCTTCAGGTGCCTTAATTTTTTCTCAGAGGGCGACCGGCTTGGGTCCGATCAAAAGCCTGAGCGCAACCTGATGAAAGCCAGCCAATCAGGCCAGTACGTTGAGAATATTGTTTTCCCGAAGGACGAACACATATCCCACATTCGATTGGTCATTTGCTACCCGGAATCGCGAGTGCATCCTACCGTCAGGGCCCGGTTGCTGGATCCGCTGCAAAATGAACTGGCGTCGTTGACCCGCCAGCATCATGTTTCCGGCAATGCTGAACGCGCCTCGAAGTAATCCGCCGATTTTACCTCTTCGTTCATGCTGGCGAGCCCCAGCTTTCGAAGCTCTGAGGTTTCCATCGCTTTTTTCATCAGCATCCGGCTATTACGCCCGGAGTTGGGGAACACGCTCTGCCCGGCTCGAAGTTCAAGTGTAACGCCACTTTCTGTTTCCGTCGGAAGATTCCGAAGGCGCTGATACAGGTCTTTGTGTTTGTCGTCTGCGGGGTTTGTCACGAGCAACACGAACGCACTGGTTGAATGGCGTGCCAGGTAGGTTCCTTCATCGAAGGCTGTCCTCACGGTTCTGGCCAGGGCGGCTATTGCGTCTTCAGCTTGGTTGTCGGGAATCTCCCGATGGTTGGCAACCTCCAGGTAGAGCACAGCGAACTCGTGTTTGTCGGTTTCACTCCTTGCCAGTTCCTTGACCAGATGATTCGCCAGGCTGGCCCGGTTGGGCAGTCCTGTGGTCGAATCGTACAGTGCTTTGCGCTCGACACGCCGGGATTCCTCCAGCGCCTGGATTTCAGCGTTCCGGCGCTGCTTGACGTCATTGGCGGAGGCAAAAAGAGCGACCAGGATCAATACGCCACTGAACAGGGCCAGCGGGGCACCCAGCCAATCACCCGATAGCAGATTGTCTGCAGCGGGCATGGCGTTTTCAGGATAGATCATGGCAGCCATGCCCGTGTAGTGCATTCCACAGATAGCCACGCCCATGGCCAGGGCGGCGCCGAGCTGGAGGGCGGTTCCTTTGAGGCCTTGTACTGACTGCAAGCGGCGGCAAATGAACATGGCCACACCCGAGGCCCCGACCGCAATGACAACGGAAGCACTGAACAGAACCGGGTCGTAGCGCATCCCCGGCTCCATCTCCATGGCCGCCATGCCGACGTAATGCATGGACGTAATACCGCCGCCCATGAACAGGCTGCCGATAACGATCTGCAGCGGGCCCGCGCGGTCCTTGCCGATGATATGCAGGGCCAGTCCCGAAGCACCCACAGCGGCAACCCAGGAAATCAGGGTAATGGTGAGGTCGTAGCTCATTTCCATCGGCATCACATAGGCCTGCATGCCTACGAAATGCATGACCCAGACCCCGGTTCCCATCGTCAGAGCCCCGAGCGCCAGCCATAGCCTGGCTTTTGCCTGTTCGAGCGTAGCAAGCTGTGCGCCGAAGTAGAGCGCGCTGTACGATGCCAGTACCGCAACCACAAAGGAGGCGGCCACCAGGGTGTAATCGTAATATCCCGTCATTCTGAAACCCGTTTTTCTGGATGAACACTGTTCACGACCGGTTTCGCCAATGGCCAAACTGCCGTGAAATGAGAAATTCATCAGAGATACGGGGCTCTTGCGCTACCGTTTCATCGACAATGTGAATTTTCGTGAAATGTCTAACGGGGACAGCAAATTACCACTGCTCCCGGTCCTCCGCACTTTCCTCAGCTTCTACCTCGGCCTTGCGTTCCTGGATCTTTTTCATCTTTTCGTCAGAGATCTTCATACTGTTGGCGCTGTCCCGCAGCACGAAGAGGCTGCCGACCACCAGGGCCAGCGCGACTATGACAAAAACCCATCCGATAAGTGGCATGGCTTGGCTCCTTCATTGAACCCATTTACCTTATAGTGGACCACACGCCTTCAACCCGACAACCGGATTCCGGAAATTACGATGTCCTTCTCCAGAATTTACAATCAGGCAGCCGCCCGCAAAGGCGGCGAAGTCGAGCTACGCGCCATATTGCCCCGGGTTGCGGCGCCCGGTGAGCTTGAAGCCATGGGTGACGACCGCTACCTGTCCGAGGTCACACGCTGCGTCTTCAAGGCCGGTTTCGTGTGGCGAGTGATCGAGAACAAGTGGCCGGGATTTGAAGATGCCTTCAAGGGGTTCGTGCCGCTGTACTGGCAGCAGGTTCCGCCAGAAGTGCTGGAGGATCTGGCACAGGATGAACGCATTGTGCGCAACATGCAGAAAATTCGCACGGTGCCGGACAACGCCCGGATGATTGTGGATGGCGCCCGTGAGCACGGTGGCTTTGGAGCCTTCCTGAGCCAGTGGCCTTCGCACGATCAGGTCGGCTTGCTGATGTGGTTCAAACGCCACGGTGCCCGCCTCGGCGGCAACACCGCCCAATATTTCCTGCGTCGGGTAGGCTGGGATGGGTTTATCCTGTCGTCGGATGTGGCCGCCGGGTTGCATCGGGAGGAACGGCTGGATGCCAGCCCCGGCAGCAAAAAGGCCTTGATGCAGGCACAGCAGGCCTTCAACGACTGGCATAAGGAAACTGGCCTGCCCTACAGCCACCTGTCGCGAATTCTGTCTTACTCAGTGGGAGATTAGATGCGTTCCGCCCTGTTAATGCTCGCCCTTTGGTTGATGACCTCCACGCTTTCTCTGGTCCACGCCAACCCGTTGCTTGAGGCGGTGAAAACCGTGGAACAGCGCCTGGACGCACGCGTGGGCATCGCCCTCTATGATTCCGGGACTGGAGAATCCTGGGACTATCACGGCGATGACCGTTTCCCCATCACAAGCACCTTCAAAACCCTGGCCTGTGCGGCGTTGCTGGCAAAGGTGGATAACGGCACTGTTGATCTGGATCGGCGAGTGATCTTCAGCAAGGACGATCTGGTGACCTATTCACCGGTCACTGAGACACGTGTAGGGGAAGAGGCAGGTATGAGTTTGCGGGAGCTGTGTGAAGCGACCATGGCCACCAGCGACAACACCGCCGCCAATCTGGTACTGGGGGCCATTGATGGCCCCGACGGCGTTACCGCGTATGCACGCGATCTGGGCGATACCGTTACGCGGCTGGACCGGACGGAAACCTCACTCAATGAGGCCACGCCGGGCGACCTGCGAGATACCACAAGTCCCAAGGCGATGGTCGCGAACCTCCGCAAATTGGTACTTGGTGAGGCGCTATCCAAAGGTTCCCGGGATACTCTGGTTACCTGGCTCAAAGGCAACCGTGTCAGTGACAACTTGCTCCGGGCAGCGATACCACCGGACTGGACAATCGGAGACCGCTCTGGAGCCGGCGGCCACGGCTCCCGTTCAATCACTGCCGTGCTATGGCCACCCCATCGCCCGCCTCTGGTGATCGCGATCTATATAACGCAAACCGGTGCGTCTTTTGATGAACGTAATGGCGCTATCAGAGACCTCGGGGGCGCTATTGTGAAGCACTTCTGATCGCCAGCAACAGCTGCCGGCCTGTCAGAATTCTTTACACACTGCCTTCAAGGTTGCGCTCAAAAATCATCGTGGCATCTGAATTCAAGGAGAATTTTTGACAGTGGCCCACATGTTGCCTTTATCAGTGCAGATCAACACTGATGACCATTAAGGAAAGGCCACATGAGCATTATCAACCGTATCGCCACACTGGGCATCCTTGCCGCAGGCCTCGCATTCGCCGCTCCGGCAACCGCTAACCTGATCGAGAATGGCAGCTTCGAAAACCCCAACGTGACTACGGGCACCTGGCAGTTTTTTACATCTGACCAGGTCGCTGGCTGGACCGGCAGCAACATTGAAATCTGGGAGAGTGGCTTCAACAGCGTGAACGCTTATGACGGCAGCCAGTTTGCCGAGCTGAATGCCCACCCGGACATGGATGGCCCATTTGGCATCTACCAGACCATTGATACCACCATTGGCCAGCGTTATGACCTGAGCTTTGCTTACCGCGCTCGCCAGAACAACTCTGAAAGCTTCATGTTGTCCCTGATTTCCAATGGAAACAGTGCCGATTCGCTGCTGAATGATCATGTAACGAGTGGTTGGAGCATCTTCTCAGGAAGCTTCATTGCCAGCGCTCTGGAAACCACCATCAAGTTCACTTCCGTGAGCCCGGATGGCACCGTCGGCAACTTCCTCGACGACGTAAGAGTAACCGCACAGGTCCCTGAACCGGGCACGCTGGCGCTGATGGGGCTAGGTCTGCTCGGCCTGGGCTTTCGCCGTCGCCGCTAGTCGCTGGCTAAAAAAACGCTCGACCTCTAAAAGGGCCCCGTAATGATGATTGCGGGGCCCTTTTTGCCATCATCGCCTGCCAATGGCAGGATAAGCGCTTTCCGTTGTCATGCTGAAGGGCGCTATGAATCCCACCATTGAGCTTCTTAAATCACACCGTTCAATCCGCAAGTTCCAGAACCGCAGGATTCCCCGCGAGCTGTTCGAGGAACTGATCCGGGCTGGCCAGAGCGCCGCTACGTCCAGTCATGTGCAGGCTTACTCCATTATCCATGTGGTCGATCCGAACAACCGAGAGGCCCTTGCGGAGTTGAGTGGCGGCCAACGCTATGTGGCGGAAAGTTCAGATTTTCTGGTGTTCTGCGCAGACATGAAACGGGCCACGGATGCCGCGGAACGCGCAGGTGCCGAGGTAGTCCGCGGGATGACCGAGCAGTTGCTGGTGGCCAGCATCGATACTGCCCTGGTGGCCCAGAACGTTGCCACCGCAGCAGAATCGGCGGGGCTGGGCCTGTGTTATATCGGGGGCATACGTAACAACCCAGCGGAGGTGAGCGAGCTACTACGTCTGCCGGAGCATGTATATCCGGTGTTCGGTATGTGCCTGGGGTATCCGGACCAGGCACCCGAGGTGAAACCGAGACTGCCACTGGCGTCCATCCTCAAAGAGGATTATTACCAAAGCGAACGCGATCCGGAACTGGTGGCGGAATTCGACACCACCATGAACACCTATTACCAGGCCCGCACCGGGGGCACCAAGGACACCAACTGGTCGCAACAGCTGAAACCACTGTTTACATCCAAGTTGCGCCCCCACATGCGGGATTTCCTGCGCGGCAAGGGCTTCGAGATGAAGTAATCAGGATCGCCGGGAGACTTACCCCGGCGCACCTACCAGCGAGCGGTAGACATCCACCATCGCCAGGGTGACCGCTGTGCGGCTACGCACGGCCGCATCCCGGGTGGCGGTGAACTCCTGTTCCGCCGTCAGCACCTCGAAATAGCCGATAAACCCTTCTTCATAGCGAGCCCGGGCCAGTTCCACGGCGTGCTCGGCATTATTCATCGCCTGTTCCAGCCGCTCTTCCCGCTGTTGCGCTCGCTGATAACGCACCAGCCGCGTTTCTGCCTCTTCCAGGGCCTCCAGCACCGTTTGCTGGTAGCTGGCCAATGCCGCACGGCTATCGGCTCCTGCCGCCTCGATACGGGATTTGACCCGGTCGTGGTCCAGGAAAGTCCAGTCAATGCCCAGGGCAACGCGTCGGGTTTCCGCCGGACCGGTGAACAGATCGCTGGTGTCGCCGGCAACGGAACCGATTAGCCCGCTCAGGGTAAAGCGAGGGAACAAGTCAGCGGTGGCCACCCCAATGCGGGCGGTGGAGGCCGCCAGGCGTCGCTCAGCAGCGGCGATATCCGGGCGGCGGCGCAGAACTTCCCCCGGGCTATCCACGGGAATCGTCGGCAGGGTTTCCGGCAGCGCTCCACGAGGTGACAGCGTATCGACAAGCGCCATCGGCGGCTGGCCCGTCAGCACGGAAATGCGGTGCATGGCCCCTCGTATCCCCGCCTGCAGGGTGGGCAATTCGGCCCGGGTCCGTTCCAGTTGGGCACGGGCACGGACCTGATCAAACTCGGTACCACGCCCGGCCTTTACCCGGGCTTCCACGATGTCCAGTGACTGCTGCTGCAAAGCCACACTCTGCAGGGCAACCTGATACTGCTGCTGAAGGCCTCGCAGCTCAAAATAGCTGCTGGCCAACTGGCCCGCGATGGCTACCTGAACGGCACCGAGATCGGCACCGGCTGCCTCCAGTTCCGCCCTTTGGGCCTCCGTCGCACGGCGAAGGCGCCCGAACAGATCCAGCTCCCAACTGGCGGCAACGCCAGCCTGGTAACGCTGCACCCGTTCTGGCCCGGCACCGGGGGGAGATTGCTCAATATCCGCAAGATACTGTTCGGCGCCAGAGGCGCTGGCCGTGACGCTGGGCCATTGATCCCGCTCGGCGCCATACAGCAGGGCGGCCGCGCGCTCATAGCGAGCGACGGCGCCTTCCAGACTGAGGTTGGCGGCCAGGGCATCATCAATCAGGCGTGCCAGCAAAGGATCATCAAATCCCTGCCAGAAACGCTGCTGATCGGTTCCACCGGCAACCATGGTTCGCCCTTCCGAAAACGCATTCGGTTCCGGCGTCGTCGGGGCCTGGTAATCTGGGCCCACGGCGCATCCTGTTAACAGGGCCAGAGCCCCCGTCATGGTGATGACTTTAAGCATGGCTACCTCCTGGCAATGCGTCTTCGCTATCGCCGTCATCGGAAGACAGTGTGGATGTATGATGGCTCTTCAGCGGGTGGCTTCCAGAAAGCTTGCGCAGCGCCACGTAGAACACCGGAGTCAGGAACAGGCCAAACAGGGTGACCCCGATCATGCCGGCAAATACGGCCGTGCCCAGAGCCTCACGCACCTCGGCGCCCGCGCCGGTGGCCAGCACCAGGGGCACAACCGCAGCGGTAAAGGTGATGGAGGTCATGATGATGGGCCGCAGCCGCAACCGGCAGGCTTCCAGCGCCGCCTCCACAATGCTCCGCCCCTGAAGCTCCAGTTCGCGGGCAAATTCCACGATCAGGATGGCGTTCTTGCAGGCCAGGCCAATCAACACCACCAGACCCACCTGGACAAAGATATTGTTGTCCCCGTCGCTAAACCACACGCCGATCAATGCCGAGAGCATGCACATGGGCACGATGAGGATCACCGCCAACGGCAGGGTCCAGCTCTCATAAAGCGCTGCCAAAACCAGGAACACCAGCAGGATGGCAAGCGGGAACACCACCAGCGCGGCATTACCCTGGGTGGCCTGCTGATAGCTCAGGTCGGTCCATTCAAACGCCATTCCGGCTGGCAGCACCTGGTCCGCCAGCGCTGTCAGCGTATCCATGGCCTGGGCCGATGACAGCACCCTTGGGTCCGCCTCCCCGGCGATATCCGCTGCGGGGTAGCCGTTATAACGCAATACCGGGTCCGGTCCGAAGCTCTGGCGAATGTTCACCATCGAGCCGATCGGCACCATCTCGCCCTGGTCGTTACGGGTGCGCAGGCGGGCAATGTCCTCCACGCTGTCGCGGTAGGGGGCGTCTGCCTGGGCGATGACCTGCCAGGTACGGCCAAACCGGTTGAAGTCGTTGACATAGGTGGACCCCAGGTAGGTCTGCAGGGTGTCGAACACTTCAGTCAGGGGCACGCCCTGGGCCTTGGCCTTGAGCCGGTCCACTTCCGCATCCAGTTGCGGCACATTGGCCTGGTAACTGGTGATGGGATACCCCATGCCCGGTGTCTGGCTGATGGCCCCCTGGAACTGGTTCACCGCGTTCTGCAGGGCCCCGTAACCGAGATTCCCACGGTCCTCGATGAACAACTGATAGCCGGAGCCATTACCCAAGCCCAGGATCGGCGGTGGCATGAAGGAGAAGGCAAAGCCTTCTTTCAGCCCACTGATTCTCTGGTTGATCTGGGCGTTGATCTCCCCGGCACTGAGGCTGCGCTCGTCAAACGGTTTCAGGGGAAAGAACACCACACCGGTGTTGGAGGTGTTGGTGAACTGCAGTGCGTTCAGGCCGGGAAATGCCACGGCGTTGGCCACACCTTCGGTTTCCATGGCGATGTCGGTGACTTTCTGTAGCAATTGATCGGTACGCTCCAGGGAGGCCCCTTCCGGCAGTTTCACGCCCGCCATCAGATAGAGCTTGTCCTGGATGGGGATGAAGCCCGGCGGCACCGCCTTGAACATCAGCCCGGTACCCGTCAGCAACAGCGCGTATACCACAAACACCGCACCGCGCCGGCGCAGGGAGCTGGACACGCCACCCTGATACTTCTCGGCGCTGGCGTTGAAGAAGCGGTTAAAGGGCCGGAACAGCCAACCAAACAACGCGTCGATCACACGCTGCAGCCGATCCTTGGGGGCGCTGTGAGGTTTCAGCAGCATCGCCGCCAGCGCCGGCGACAGGGTCAGCGAATTGATGGTGGAAATTACCGTGGAAATGGCAATGGTCACCGCAAACTGCCGGTAGAACTGGCCGGTAACCCCGGAGAGGAACGCCATGGGAATGAACACGGCGCACAGCACCAGACCGATCGCAATGATAGGGCCAGAGACCTCCTTCATGGCCTGATGAGCCGCCGCCAGCGGTTTCAGGCCTTCCTCGATGTTACGCTCGACGTTCTCCACCACCACGATGGCGTCGTCCACCACGATACCGATCGCGAGCACCAGGCCGAACAGCGTCAGGGTATTGATGGAGTAGCCCAACAGGTACAGCGCGCCGAAGGTGCCAATGACCGACACTGGTACCGCCAGCAACGGGATAATCGACGCCCGCCACGTCTGCAGGAACAGCGTGACCACCAGTACCACCAGCAACACCGCCTCCAGAAGGGTGGCAATGACCGCCTTGATGGAATCGCTGACGAAGATCGTAGTATCGTAAACCGCCTCATACTCCACCCCTTGCGGGAAGCGGGCAGACAGTTCATCCATAGTGGCGATCACTTCGTCGCGGATCTCCAGGGCGTTGGCGCCCGGCGCCTGGAAAACACCCAGGGCCACCGCATCCTTGCCATCCAGTTGCGAGCGCAGGGTGTAGTCACCGGCCCCCATTTCCAACCGGGCCACGTCTTCCAGGCGCAGAATCTCGCCGTTGTCACCGCGCTTGAGCACGATGTCACCAAACTCTTCCACGGTTTCAAGTCGGCCACGGGCGTTGATCAGTGTCAGGAAGTCGCTGTCCGGCACCGGTTCCGCGCCAATCTGGCCGGCAGACACCTGTACGTTCTGCTCACGCATGGCGCGGACGACATCGCTCGCCGTCAGGCCACGGGCCGCAATACGGTCCGGGTCCAGCCAGGCGCGCATGGCGTAATCACCGCCACCGAATATCTGCGCGTCGCCAACGCCCTGAATCCGGGCCAGTCGGTCGCGCACATGCAACCGCGCGTAATTACGCAGGTAGAGCGTATCGTAGGTGCCGTTCGGTGATGTCAGGTGCACCACCATCAGGAACGTGGGCGACTGCTTCTGGGTGGTCACACCCTGGCGCCGAACCTCCTCCGGCAGCCGGGCCTGGGCCTGGCTGACACGGTTTTGCACCCGCACGGTGGCCTCCTCAGCGTCGGTGCCTGGCCGGAAGGTGACGGTCATCTGAAGAACGCCGTCCGAGCCCGCCACAGACTTGAAGTACATCATGTCTTCGACACCACTGATGGCTTCTTCCAGCGGTGTGGCCACGGTTTCGGCAATTTCCTTGGGGTTGGCGCCAGGGTAGACGGTGCGCACGACCACCGACGGAGGCACCACTTCCGGGTACTCGCTGACCGGCAGGTTCGGAATCGAAATCAACCCGATGGCAAAGATGATGATGGACAGCACCGCCGCAAATATCGGCCGGTCGACAAAGAATCGGGAGATATTCATTGCGCCAGCTCCTGGGCGACGGCAACGGTGCCTTCTCCCTGGTCGGATTCTTTCATGGCAACCAGCTGCGGCTTGACTTGCATACCAGCGCCAAACACCTTCTGCACACCATTGATGATCACAAGATCGCCATGGTTGAGACCTTCACGGATCACCTGGAGATCATCCACCTGACGGCCAGTAGTGACCTGCCGGGGCGCAACCCGATCCTGTTCATCCACCACGTAGACGAAACGACGGTCCTGATCGGTCAGCACCGCCTTGCGGTTGACCAGCAGTGCCTGGTCCAGCTCGGCCACGGGCATTTCCACACGGGCAAACTGGCCGGGTTTAATCAGGCCGTCCGGGTTGTTGAGCACGGCACGGTACTGCAGGGTGCCGGTCCCCGGATTCAGGTGATTGTCGACGAAATCCAGCTTGCCCTGGTACTGACGGCCATCCTCGCCACCCAGTGAAATGCGCACATCCCTGGGCTGACCATTGGCAAGCAGCTGCTGGCTACTGAACGCCGATTGCTCATCGGCCTCGAAATACACGTGCACCGGGTCTACCGAAACTACCGTGGTGAGCAGGCTCTGGTCGGCGTTCGCCAGGTTGCCCTGGGTCACCAGGGCCCTGCCAGTCCGGCCACTGACGGGTGCAGTTACACGAGTGTACTGCAGGTTCAGCTCGGCGGTATCCAGCGCGGCCTGGGCAGCCTGTACACGGGCCCGGGCGCTCATCAACGCGGTATTGCGCTGATCGTATTCCTCACGGGATATTGCCCGGCTTTCCAGCAGCGTCTTGGCCCGGCCGGCTTCACTTCTGGCCAGATCAAGCTGGCTGTTGGCCAGCGCCAGTTCGGCACTCGCCGCCTGCTTTTGGGCTTCGTACGGACGTGGATCTATCTGGAACAACAGCTCGCCGGCCTGCACCAGTTCGCCTTCCTCAAAGGCCACCTTGTCGATGTAGCCACTGACGCGAGGCCGCAAGTCCACCGTTTCCGGCGATGCCACACGGCCTGTGAATGATTCCCAGAGAGTGACCGGTTCCACGACCACTTCCGCCACATCCACCTCCGGCGGAGGCGGCATGCTTGCAGCTTCATCGCTTTGCGCCTCGCAGCCGGTCAATAAAACAGTGATCGCTACAGCCAGGCCCAGTAAACGGCCAGACCCTCTGAACGGTTTTGCAGTCAGACTTTCCATGGTTTCTCGCTCCGCTATCGGGTTCACCTTGTGGGCGTTCCCGTTTTTGCCAAGT